>JAYSRZ010000069.1:0-6228 GCA_043720775.1 Variovorax sp.
GTTCATTCGCTTGTTTGATGCGCATTTCAGCATGGATGATGTGCGACATGCCGTGATCAAACTCGTCGTCACAGATGATGAAGGCTTCATGATGGAGGGCGCAAGCTCCATGAGCCAAATCAGCCGTGACCCGCTAGATCTGGTGGCACAAACCATCAACGCGAATCACCAATACCCCGATGGTTTCATGCTGTTTTGCGGCACGATGTTTGCGCCCACGCAAGATCGTTTTGCACCCGGTCAAGGCTTCACCCATGCGGTGGGTGATTGCGTCACAGTCAGCAGTCCGCTGCTGGGCGAGCTCACCAATTTTGTGAACACCTGCGATCAAATTGCGCCGTGGACCTACGGCTCACGCGCGCTGATGCGAGATTTAGCGCGGCGTGGTTTGCTATGAATTAATGAGCACTCAGCGCAGGCTATATGCCGGCTAGGTGCTTATTTCTTATAAATTTCTGTGCTTTTAAGATGTTTGTGTGTTTGAGGTTGTTTGATGCGGAAGATTTGTCGCCGGAGAGTGCGGCTGCGAGTGTGAGGCAATGCCTCGAACTCCCGGCCTGTTGGACTTCGTGAAAATCTTTGCGCGTCATCCTCGCTGCTTGAACCCCTCTACTTTGAGCAGACAAGGAGGCGGCGAAATTGATTAGCCGGAGATAAAAAAACTTAACGCCGCCGGGGGACACGGAACAAAACGTGCAGGCAGCGCGATCTACCCGCAACACAAACGATCAAACGCATCGTTGCAAGGCTACAAAGCATCCAAATCGGAAAGCATCTCTTTCGCTTTGCTCCGAACTGCTTTGCGCTCCTCATCCGTCATCCGCTGTAAATTCTTCACCATCAGCGCGGTGCGCGGATTGCCGCCAAATTCTTTCTCATGCGCATCGAGGAAATTCCAATACAAAGTCGTCATCGGGCAAGCGTCTTTGCCTGAGCGATCCTCTGGCGAGTATTTGCAGCCTTGACAATAGTTGCTCATGCGCTTCACGTAAGCACCCGATGCCACATAAGGCTTGCTGGTAAAGCGGCCTCCATTTGCAAACAGCGCCATGCCGGCCACGTTGGGCAGCTCCACCCATTCCACGGCATCGACATACACCGCCAAATACCAATCGCACAAAGCCTGCGGCTTGATTTGCGCTGTCACGCCAAACATGCCGGTGATCATCAAGCGCTGGATGTGATGGGAGTAGCCATTCTGTAGCGTCTGATCGATGCTGTTTTTCATGCAGTTCATCTTCGTGTCGCCCGTCCAATACCATTTGGGCAGCGCGTTTTGATGGCCGTAGAAATTGTCAGTTTTGAGCTTGGGCATATCGAGGAAATACACGCCGCGCATGAATTCTCGCCAGCCGAGAATTTGGCGGATGAAGCCCTCAGCACTCGGCAGATCAACCTTGCCGGCTTGATAACATTTCTCTGCGGCTTGAATCACTTCGAGAGGATTGAGCAGCTTCAAATTGATCGAGGATGAGAGCAGCGAATGCCAGCCGAAATCAAGATTCGTCCACATGGCATCTTGATGTGGGCCGAAAGAGGGTAGGCGCAGTTTGATGAAATCATCGAGTGCTTGCAGCGCTTGCGTGCGCGTGACAGGCCAGTTGAATTTGTCGAGCGCGCCAGGGTGATCAGCGAATTCTTTGTTCACCATTTTGATCACGTCCTTCGTGATCGCATCCAGCGGATAAACGCGCGGCGTGGGCACGCCTTGCGGGCCCGCTTTGCCGAAGCTCTTGCGATTTTCTGCATCAAAGTTCCACTGGCCACCGATGGGCTCCGCGCTGCCTTTTTTGCCTTCCATCAGCACGTGGTGCTTCTTTCGCATCACGCGGTAGAAAAATTCCATACGAAGAGAAGTGCTCTTGCCAGCCCATGCACGGAATTCAGGAAGATCGCAAAGGAAATGGGTGTCATCGCGCCATTCGAAAGGCATTTTTAAGGCTTTTGAGCTCTTAGCCGCCGTATTATCTGCGTGAAGCGCTATTGAATTGATAGCATCTTCAATTTGCGCTCTCACGCGCAGATCACCGGGCTCTACGCCAATCACGGCTTGCGGCGCATGCGCTTTGATCGTGGCGAGCAAACCAGCATTAAGAGAAGCATCTGCTTCTTTATCGAGCTGCCGGTAAACAACCGGCCAGCCTCGCTCTTCTAAACTTTGCGAAAAATGCCGCATCGCGGACAGAAAAAGCGCGGTGCGGATTTTGTGGCTCCACACATGCGTGGATTCTTCCCGCGCTTCGATCATCAGCACAGCGTCTTGCTTCGGGTCAAAGCACTCAAACGCAGACGATTCGTGATCTAGCTGATCGCCCAAGATGAGAACTAAATTGCGCAACGGTTTTGGAATTTTCATAACCGCATTGTGCGCATCTCGAAAAGGCATTGCTGCATGCTAGGATTTGGCTTCAAATGATGACCATACCGCGTGAGCCCGTAATCGCCTTCATCGCCCTCGGCGCAAATTTGGGTGATGCGCAGCGCGCTGTGCGTGAGGCGATTGAACACATCGGCCAGTTGCCGGGCGCTGCATTACTTGCCCAATCTTCGCTGTATCGCACAGCACCGATAGAAAGCTCGGGGGCAGACTATATCAATGCAGTTGTGAAGATTTCAACCACTTTGCCGGCGTATTCACTGCTGAGTGCGCTATTAAATTTAGAGCAATCCGCAGGGCGGGAGCGGCCGTATGTCAACGCACCGCGTACGCTCGATTTGGATCTTCTGCTCTACGGCAGCGCAAATATTTACAGCGAAATGCTCACCGTACCGCATCCGCGCATGATGCAGCGGGCATTCGTGTTGCTTCCTTTGCACGAGATAGCGCCCGAGCTCGTGTCATCAGCAGATCTGCAGCGCGTGGCTGATCAAGCGATTAAAAAGCTTTGAACCGGCCAAGCCACGCGTTGACCCAAGCCGCGCTCTTGCGCCATGTTGACCAGCATCTTCGCGGTGCAAATGTCTTGCAGCGCCAGACCGGTCATGTCAAACACGGTGCGATCCGCAGCACAGCGCGTGTAGCTGTGGCGCTTGAGCAGTAGTTCTCCGATCTCTTTGACTTCAATGCCCGGGCTCCATTGGCATTCGCCCAGCTCGCGCGATTGCGTGAGATCGTCTGCCCAGACGTGGCTGGCTTGCTCCAACGCATGTTGTGGCAATTCGCGCTTGCCGCGCGTGTCTGTGCCCACAGCGTTGATGTGTTGGCCGCTGCGTAGCGCGGCAACATCAAAAAGATTGGCGCGACCGGGCGTGGCGGTGATGATGATGTCTGCAGCTTCTACTGAGGCATTGGCCTGTGTGCTGTGGCGCAGCTCGCAGAGCTTGGAAAAATGCTGCTCGAAGGCGGCATCGGGCAGCGTGTTATAGCTGACGTAGCTCACTTGGCTTGCCTCTGGCCGAGCCCGCAGCGCGTATTCCAGCTGCACGGTCGCTTGCACGCCTGTGCCAAACACACAAATGCGCTGCGCAGCTTGCGCGGCGAGCAGCGAGATGCCCCAGTAGCCTGCTGCGCCTGTGCGAGCGGTGGTGATCAAGTTGCCATCGAGCACGGCTTGCGCGCGGCCGGTGTGTGAGTCGATCAACACAATGGTGGCTTGATGCGCAGGCGCGCCTATTGAATGGTTGTGATTCCAAAAGCCTGCGGCTTTCAGGCCCACCAAACGCTGCGATTCAATCGCACCCGATTTGATGCCGAAGACGGCTGGCGCAGGCCCCATGCCCAGCGGCTCGCGCACCACGGGATACGTGTCGCCTTGCTCGCTGCTGTGCAGCTCAAAGGCTTCGCGCACAGCGGCGATCACGCTTTGCGGTTCGATCAGCTGCTTCAAATCATCCGCATTGAGAACGAGCAATTCAGTATTGAGCATGTGATCACCATCCATAAAAACGGGGCCATGTGGCCATCACTGAATTGTCTTGCACAGCGTGGTATTCGGGAAATTGCGCGCCAGTGGCGCAGGCATGGTTGGGCAAGATGCGCAGGAGCGTGCCCACTGGCAACGTTTGGGCAATGTGGTGGTCGGCTGAAGCTGTTCGCGCGATGATGCCGTGCTCTTGATTGGCGCTGTCCATCACGTAGCCCGCCATCGGCTTGCCTTGCAGATCGCACACTTGGCCATAGCCAAAATCTTGGGTCTGCTTTTGCGTGCCGCGATCGCGGCTCATCGCCATCCAGCCCGCATCCACAATCGCCCAGCCTTTCTCGGCTTGATGGCCGATCACCGTGGTGAGCACAGAAAGCGCAATGTCATCTTCGCTGCACACGCCGATATTCTTCATCACCAAATCAAAAAAGATATACACACCCGCACGCACTTCTGTGATGCCATCCAGCTGCGTGGCATTCAAGGCTGTCGGCGTGGAGCCGACGCTCACAACGGGGCAGGGTAGGCCGGCTTCGCGCAGACGCTCGGCGGCGCGCAGGCAGCGCGAGCGCTCTTGCTCAGCCATGGCTTCTAGCGCCTCGGGCGTGGAGAGCGCATAGCTGCCGCCGGCATGCGTCATCACGCCAGTTAATGCGCCAGCCTGCGCCAAAATCCGGCCAATGGTGATCAGCTCATCGCTTTCTGGCAACACGCCGGCACGATGGCTATCGGTATCTACTTCAATCAACACGTCGAATTTCACGCCGTTTTTTGAAGCGAAATCGGCAATCGCTTGCGCGGCGATTTCGCTGCCAGCGGTGATTTTCAAAGCGCAGCCTTTGCGCATCAGCGCAGCGGCTTGGCTCAGCTTGGGCGCAGACATGCTGACGGCGTAGAAAATATCCGAGATGCCAGCGGCGAAGAATTGCTCGGCTTCTTTGAGCGTGGAGACCGTGATGCCGCGTGCGCCAGCTTCGATTTGTGCTTTCGCAATCGGCAGGCATTTGGTCGTCTTCACATGCGGGCGGAACGCAACGCCCAGCTTGTTCATCCTCGTTTGCATCCGAGCGATGTTGCGCTGCATGCGGGTGGTGTCCACCAAGGCGGCGGGGGTGCTCAGCTCGGTTAGTTGTGTCATAGGGCAATCTCCTTAAGACTTACTTTAGCGCTTAAAGCTTCAGCAATGCTTAATTAAAAGTGAAAGTATCATTCACTTATACTTAAACAAAAATGGCTTTAACGTTCTCTCCTTTCAGCTTGCAGCTCGACGATATGCGGCTCATGCAAAGTATGGCGCGGCATGCATCGCTCAGCGCTGCGGCGCGCGCGCTGCATGTGTCGCCGCCTGCGCTGTCGATGCGTTTGAAAAAGCTGGAGACGCAATTGGGCGTGTTGCTGGCGCTGCGCGGCGCGCGCAGCTTATCGCTGACGCGCGAAGGCGAGCTGCTGGCGGCGCAAGCGCAAGAGATTTTGCAGCGCATGGAGGCCATCCCTGAGATGCTGCAGCGCCAAGGCCAAGATCTCTCCGGGCCGCTGCGCATCAGTGCGCCATTTGGTTTTGGCCGCAAGCATATTGCGCCCGCGCTCGCTTCTTTTGCCAAAGCGCATCCACGCATTCGCTTGACGCTTGACGTGGTGGAGGCGCCTTGGCCAGACCGCCTTCAGGCCGATGTGGTGATTCATATTGGCGCGGTGCGCGATTCGAGTTGGGTGGCGTATGTGCTTGCACGTAATGAGCGCTGGCTGTGCGCCAGCCCCAGCTATTTGCGCAGCCGAGGCACGCCTTCTAGGCCGCAAGATCTGGCGCAGCATGCCACGCTGGCTTTGCGCGAAAACGATGAAGACGAAACGCTGTGGCACGCTGAGCGTATCGTTAAGAAAGCCCGCGAAGAAGTGTCGGTGCGCGTGCAGCCGAGTTTGGTGAGCAACGATGGCGAGGTGGTGCGCAGCTGGGCTCAGGCGGGGCTGGGCATCGCGCTGCGTTCGCAATGGGATGTGCAGCCGCTCATTGCGCAGGGAAAGCTCGTGCGACTGCTGCCTGTATGGAATTTTGGCAGCGCAGATATTTTGGCGCTCGTGCCTTCGCGGCGCAATCAGGCAGCGCGGCTGCAAGCACTGGTGGCGCATTTGCAGGAAAGCTGCAAATCTTTAGCGCTGAAATAGCTTGAGCACGCCAGTCGATAGCGCTGTGCCCAAGATGATGATCGCGCCGCAGATGATCATGGTCAGCGTGATGGCTTCATTCAAAAGTATGGCGCCGTAGGCCACACCGAAGACTGGGATCAGGAATGTGACGGCCACAGCGCGAGCTGGCCCAGCGCGCTCGATGATTCGGAAATACAAAATATAGGCCACCGCCGTGCAG
>JAYSRZ010000070.1:0-6214 GCA_043720775.1 Variovorax sp.
CCAAAATTCTTCGCGCCCAGCAAGGTATGCGCTTGGCAATACAGGCAGCCGCCCGCCTTGCTGGCCACATGCCCAATCAAACGCCGAAAGCCTAAATCCACCTCACCGTCGGGCGTCATCACGGCCGCATTGAGCTGCGCAAAGGCTTTGACCAAATGCGGCTTGCGCTGCATGGTCAGCACGCTGTTGGGCGTGAAGCCCAAAGTGCCTAGAAAGAAATCGAAGTGCGATTTCAGTTCAGGTGTGGTGTCCATTGATAGGGGTTTTAACCGTGACATACAAGCTCCTAAATTGAATACAGTCTATGGCATCGACACCCCATTGACCATCAGGAGATTTGCATGATTCATTCCATCAGCCGCCGCCGCATCATGAGCTCAGCCGCCGCTCTCACGGCCGCCACAACGCTACCCGTATTCGCGCAAGCCGCCCCGGTCAAAATACTTGTGGGCTTTCCGCCCGGCGGCTCTGCAGACGCCACGGCGCGCTTGATTGCCGAGAAGATGAGCGCCAGTATGGGCAGCCCAGTGATCGTGGAAAACCGCCCCGGTGCAGGCGGACGCATTGCGGCGCAAGCCGTGAAAGATGCTGCTGCGGATGGCAACACGCTGATGCTCGTGCCGATGGCCGTGATGGTGGTGCAGCCCGTGGTCTTCAAAAGCATCAAATACGACACCACGAAAGACTTCACGCCGATTGGCAATGCCGTCACCTTCCCATTGGCGCTAGCCGTGGGCCCCGCCACGCCAACCAAGACAATGGCGGAGCTCGTCGCTTGGATCAAAGCCAATCCAAATCAAGCCAACTATGGCTCGCCAGCGACTGGCTCACTGCCGCATTTTTTAGGCGAGATGCTCGGCCAAACCGCTAGTGTGAAGATGCAGCATGTGCCTTACCAAGGCGGCGCGCCGCTGATGACGGCTTTGCTCGGTGGGCAGTTGCCGATGGGCTTTGATACGCCGCTCGAATTTGCTGAAAACCACCGCGCGGGCAAGCTGCGCATCTTGGCGGTATCGAGCCCGCAGCGCATGGCGCAATTCCCCGAAGTGCCTACGCTGCGCGAATCGGGCATCAATATTGAAGCCACAGCTTGGTTTGGCATTTTCGGCCCAGCAGGCATGGCAGCAGCGCGCACTGAAAGCTTATCGAGTGCGATGCAAGCGGCACTTAAAGCACCTGATGTGATGGGCAAGTTAGCTAATCTAGGGCTTCTCGCCGTGCCCGAGAGCAGCGCAGAGATGGCGCGCCGCATGGCCGCTGATAAAGCGCGTTGGGAGCCAGTGATCAAGGCCACGGGATTTCAGGCAGACTAAATCATGCATCAGCAAGTGATGCCGCTGATAGACATATTGGGAACAATGCAGGCTCATGACGGCAAGAAATGCGTTTGATTCAGCTTTGCTGCAAGCTGCGCTAGAGCGGCTGCGTAGATTCTCGTTCAGACCGTGTAATTGAGCGCCATACGCCCGCCATCCACCGTGACGATCTCTCCCGTGATGTAGCTGGCTGCATCGCTTGCGAGCCAAGCGACCACATCTGCGATCTCAGAAGGCTCGCCCAAGCGGCGCATCGGCGTACGGCTCATGATGCGTGCCTTTGCGGCTTCATCGGTGAGCACTGCTTTTTGTGCGAGCTCGGTAGCAATCGTGCCGGGCGCAACCGCGTTCACGCGAATGCCATGATCGGCTAAAGCGAGAGCGGCCACGCGCGTGAGCTGATTGATGCCGCCTTTGCTCATGTTGTAGCTGGCAATGCTTGGAATCGCCAGCACGGCATTGACCGAGCTCATGTTGATGATGCTGCCCTGCGTTTTGTGCTTCACCATCGCTTTTGCAGCAGCTTGTGCCATCAAAAAACTGCCCTTGAGATTGACGCGAATCACTGCATCAAAATCTTCTTCGCTCACATCGAGAAACGGTGCAGCTTTAAAAATGCCTGCATTGTTGACGAGCACGTCGATGCGGCCATGAAGCTGCAACGTCTTGGCCACCAAGGCATCAATCTGAGATTTTTGCGCCACATCGCAATGCATATACCCGGCTTTCAACTCAGTAGCCAATGCCTGACCCGTCGCATCGCTCACATCCGCCATCACCACGCTCGCGCCTTCGCGCGCGAAGCGCCGAGCGCAAGCCGCGCCAATGCCTTGCGAAGCGCCAGTGATGATCACCACTTTGCCTCGCAAGCCCAGTTGAATCGTGTTTTTCATATCAAATCAGCCTTTTGAGCTTACAGTTATTGCGTAAAGTGCTACCAAATTCATAGCGTCTCGCTGGATGTCATTGAGCGCCTTGCCGGGTGAATAAAGCGAAGAGCCAATGCCAAAGCCGTTTGCCCCCGCTGCCCAGTAAGCCGCCATGTTCGCTGCGCCAATGCCGCCCACGGGGAGCAGCAGCGCGTCCGGCGGCAACACCGCCCGCATCGCTTTCACTGCAGCGGGAGAAACCATCTCGGCAGGAAATAGCTTGATCGCATCCGCACCCGCATCAAGTGCGGAAAATGCTTCAGTCGGCGTGGCCACGCCCGGAATCGCGATCATCCCCGCTGCTTTTGCCGCTGTCACAACTTCTGCAATGAAATTCGGCGAAATGATCAGCTGCCCACCCGCTGCTTTGACTTGGGCAACTTGCAGAGCCGTCAAAACCGTCCCCGCCCCAATCAACGCATCCGGCAAAGCAGCGCGCAGCGCAGCGATGCTCACCAACGGTTCAGGTGAGTTCAAAGGCACTTCCAAAATCCGAAAACCTGCATCCCATAGCGCACGCCCGACTTGAGGCGCTTCTTGCGGCGAGATGCCGCGAAGAATCGCAATCAAAGAGCAGGCAGAAAGAGTTGATCGAAGTTGGGAAGAAGCCATGTCCAGATCATAGAGGCAGCCTAAGCTGGCAATGCAGGCTTCAACTGATGCGCTTACCCTTGGCATCAAAGCCATGCAGCTTTCCGGGCAAAGGTTGCGCATGCACAGAAGCTCCAATCTGCGGCGTGGTATCGCCCTCAGATATGCGCACGATGATGTTGGGCGCTGTGCTCGCAGCTGTCTTGCAATAGAGCAGGCGCTCTGCGCCGAGCATTTCGATGCTGAGCACTTCTACCGGCAAACCTTGGCTTGAAAGTAGCAAATGCTCAGGGCGCACGCCCACCGTTGCTAGTGCTTCATTCTTTGAATCAAATGCGGCCATAGAGTCCGTAGATACTGCGTGAGCCGCTATTAAATCCGTAGCATCTTGCAATGGCAATAAATTCATCGGGGGGCTGCCGATAAAGCTGGCCACAAAGGTGGAGGCGGGGGTGTGATAGACCTCTTCGGGTGTGCCGAACTGCTCAACGTGGCCGCCGTTCAAAACCATCAGGCGCTCGCCCAGCGTCATCGCTTCGACTTGATCGTGCGTCACAAAAAGGCTGGTGATGCCGAGCTCGCGATGCAGCTTTTGGATTTGCAAGCGCGTCGACGCCCGCAGCTTGGCATCAAGGTTGGATAGTGGCTCATCGAATAAAAACACCTGCGGCTTGCGCACGATGGCGCGGCCCATGGCCACACGCTGGCGCTGGCCGCCGGAGAGCTCGCGTGGCTTGCGCTTGAGATACGGCTCAAGCTCAAGCATTTTTGCCGCTTTGGCCACACGCTGCTCAATTTCAGCGGGCGGCACTTTCGCAATCTTCAGGCCATAGGCCATGTTGGTGAACACATCCATGTGCGGATACAGCGCATAGTTTTGAAACACCATGGCAATGTCGCGCTCAGAGGGCTCCAGATCGTTGACGACCTTGCCGCCAATGCTGATCTCGCCTTCGCTGATTTCCTCTAGGCCGGCCACCATGCGCAGCAGCGTCGATTTACCGCAGCCCGAGGGCCCGACGATCACCACAAACTCGCCATCTTTGATCTCGCCATGGATGCCGTGGATGACTTGATTGGCTTTGGGGCCTGCGCCGTAGCGCTTGATGATGTTGGTAAGTGTTATCGAGGCCATATTTTTAATACCAAATTTCCGGACGCGAAAGACGCAAAAGTTACGCGAAAGACGCGAAAAAGAAAGTCAAAAATCAATAAGAAAACTGTTTTGGAATGCTGATGGGAGTACGAGAAACGCTGGGGAGTTTTTCGCGTCTTTCGCGTAACTTTTGCGTCTTTCGCGACCGGAAACTGAATTCTTCATTTCTCAGTATCCACCAAACCCTTAACAAACCACTTTTGCATCAGCATCACCACCAGAGCCGGCGGGATCATGGCAAGTAGGGCGGTGGCCATGACGACGTTCCATTCGGTTTGGGCATCGCCGCCGGAGATCATGCGTTTGATGCCGATGACGACGGGGTACATATTCTCATTGGTGGTGATCAAGAGAGGCCAGAGGTATTGATTCCAGCCGTAGATGAACTGAATCACGAAGAGAGCGGCCATCGATGTGGTGGAAAGCGGCACGAGGATGTCTTTGAAAAACCGCATCGGCCCTGCGCCATCCATGCGGGCGGCTTCGGTCAATTCTTCGGGCACGGTTAAGAAAAATTGGCGGAATAAAAAGGTGGCTGTGGCTGATGCAATCAAAGGCACAGTCAGCCCTGCATAGCTGTTGAGCAAGCCCAGATCAGCGACGACTTTGTAGGTCGGCAAGATGCGCACCTCCACTGGCAGCATGAGCGTGACGAAAATCGCCCAGAAGAAAAACATGCGGAAGGGGAAGCGGAAATAGACGATGGCGAAAGCGGAGAGCAGCGAAATCGAAATCTTGCCTAAAGCGATCACCAAAGCACTGATGGCGCTCACCACCATCATTTGGCCGACTGGCGCTTTCGAGCCATTGCCGCCGCCTGTGCCGTTCCAAGCGGCGGTGTAGTTTTCCACCAAGTGCGTGCCAGGCAGCAAAGGCATCGGTGCTTTGATGATTTCTTGCACGGTGTGCGTCGAGGCGACAAACGTGAGATACAGTGGAAACGCGACGATCAACACGCCGATGATGAGCACGGCATGCGACAAAGCTGTAAGCAGGGGGCGGCGCTCAACCATTTGAGTGCTCCATCAATAGTTCACTTTCTTTTCAACAAAGCGAAACTGCACGACAGTCAGCGCCACCACGATCACCATGAGCACCACAGACTGCGCCGCTGAGCTGCCCAAATCCATTGCCTTGAAGCCATCGTAATACACCTTGTAAACCAGAATCGATGTGTCTTTGCCCGGCCCGCCTTCGGTGGCGGCGTCGATGATGCCGAAGGTGTCAAAAAACGCATAGACGATATTGATCACAAGCAGAAAAAATGTGGTGGGCGAGAGCAAGGGAAACACAATTGTCCAAAAGCGCCGCCAGGGTTTCGCGCCATCAATCGCAGCTGCTTCAATCAGCGATTTGGGAATGCTTTGCAAGCCCGCAAGAAAAAATAAAAAGTTGTATGAGATTTGCTTCCACACCGCCGCCATGATCACCAGCGTCATGGCTTGACCGCCATTGAGCAAATGATTCCAATCAATGCCCACCAAGCGCAGCCAATACGAGACCACGCCCACACTGGGCGCGAACATGAAGAGCCAAAGCACGCCGGCCACAGCGGGCGCAACGGCGTAAGGCCAGATCAACAGCGTTTTATAAGCGAGCGCACCTTTGACGATGCGATCTGCAAACACGGCAAGCAACAGCGAAATGCTGATGCCAAGCACGGCAACTAAAGTGGAAAAAACCGCCGTCGTGAAGAATGAGGCGAGATAGGTGGGGTCTTTCCACAAATTGCGGAAATTCTCTAATCCTACAAACTCCACCGACGTGCCAAACGCATTACTTTGCTGCACCGATTGCAGCAAAGCCTGAGCTGCTGGCCAGAAGAAAAACGCCGTGATAATGATCACTTGGGGCGCGATCAGCACCCAAGGCAACCAACTGGATCGGAAGACGACTCTTTTGTCCACGAGAGCAGCTTACTTGTTCGCCTTTTCAAACCGCTCTAACAAATCATTGCCGCGCGTGACGATGGAATCGAGTGCGTCTTTGGCTGATTTTTTGCCAGCCCAAACTTGTTCGAGCTCTTCGTCCTCGATGGTGCGGATCTGCACATAGTTGCCTAAGCGAATGCCGCGTGATTTCTCTGTGGTTTTGCGGATCATTTGGTTCACGCCCACTTCAGTGCCGGGATTCTTTTTATAAAAACCTGAATCTTCGGTCAACTTGAAAGCGGCATTGGTAATCGGCAAGTAGCCGGTGCGCTGGTGCAAAGCGGCTTGCAC
>JAYSRZ010000071.1:0-2220 GCA_043720775.1 Variovorax sp.
GGCGATCTGCGTCGGATGCAAAGCCATCCGGCGCAGTTGCTTGTTGATCGCGCTAGCGCTTAAGTGCTTGATCTCGCCCGTGCTTGCATCAATGCGCTCCGCTTTGATCAAGCCATTGGAGCGCAGCAGCTCCAAATTCTCATCCATCGGCAGCGTGCGCTTGCCATTCTTGCGCGTGGCTGCATGCGCAGCCGCCGCAATCAGGCGGCCTTCAGCCTCGCCCAAGCTGCTTGAGCCGCAATCGCTGCGCTGCTTGCGCTCAGGCGCGTAGCCCACCTGCTTAAGCCATCGGTGTAAAGTTTGCTTAGCGCAGCCAAGCAAAGCGCAAGCATTCTGCATAGCAGCAGATTTGCCGCCATGCGGCATGCCGCGCAGCGTTTGCGCCAGCATAGCCACTTCAAGCGTTTGTTGCGGGCTCATATTTGCTTCTGTAAGTTGCGCGAGAAAAATCTACATGCGCAAAGGCCAAGCCTGACTTCAATTTCTGCAATGCATCTTGAAAATCATTTCTAATCAAGATAATTTCATTCATAGCAGATAGACTTGTATCAGCCATCAAGCGCTCAGCATGATCAAGATCGTCCTGTGCGCATTTCAACAACTCCTTGATATCGTTCATCGAATCGAGTGAGCGCGTGATCAAGTTAGATCTCATGCGGCCTCCTTTGGATAAGCCACAAGGCCCAGCACCTTGTTTTCATATTCATCCAAGTCAAGGCTCAGTTCAGCCGCGTTCAGCGGCATATGGTGCTCATCGGCCACGCGCAGAAGCTGCTGCACAGCATAGGTCAGCGCCTGTTGCGCCTGACCAGCTAGCAAATCATCACCCGTCTCCAGCAGCATCTTGACTTCTTCGCCAAAACGCACGGAGAGGTTTACCTGCTCAGCCACCAAGATGCCCAGCGGCTTCGCCTTGTATTCCGCCACCTCCTCGCGGCTGAGCTGAGGGCGCTGGCCGAGCCTCTTCTCCAAGTCGTAAATCTGCTGATCTTTGCGCTGTACTGCGGCCTTGGTGGTGTCTTCTTCGGTTTTGATCTTCCTTTGCGCCTCTTGCAGCTTGGTACGAAGCTGTGCAGTGCTCATTCTTTGTACTTCTGTCAACGTAATGCCATTGACGCTCGCACCTTCGGCAAGCTCTTTAAATTCTTCGTCATCCAAAGTCTGCAACACCTTATTTTTCGTGTAGCCGAGCATCATGATTGACTCGGGCGATGTCGTCGCACTCGCTCTTTTGAACATAGAAATATGTATCTGCGCCATGCGTTCGCTGATGCCCAGCTCCACAAGCTGATTGCTCCAATTGCCGCGCTTCGTGCTCTCCCTGAGCAAAGCAAGATAGCCTGAATATTCGTAGAAAGACGCTTCAGCTACTGAATACTTCAACCGCACAAGCTGCGCAATAACAACAGGCTCTAAACTGCCGCCATAGCCCAGTTTTTTAGCCAATTGTTTGGCATCCATCTCATCTTCGTGAATCAGTGCTGCCAGTGCATTGGCATTTTCCGAAGCCACTGTGGATTGCTCTAAAGTGGTGCCAACAATCATTTCGGCTGGGGTCGTTGCTTTTTTAGGCATAAATGTCTTTCATTAGGGTTAACGTGGTCGAGAAACCCGAACCTAGGTTCGGGTTGGCTATGTTTTCTAAGGGTGAAGTTCGTCAAAGGATTTTTTGAGCCGACGCTGATACGAGCGGCGTTGTGCGTCAATCAAAAGCTGACCTATCTTTCTGGCCTCTGATGAGCCAACTTTGATGCAGACATTGGCTGGCTCTCACCCAATCGTGATTTGAAAGCGATCAAGATCATGCATATCTAAAATGGAGACCTCAGTGCCAGATGGCAGCTTCACAGTCCGGCTGCTGTAATAAGTCTTGTCTGTCCAAGCGTATTGACTTTTTTTTGAAGAAGAGGATTTCATTGTTTTGATCCTTAAGGTTTTGCAATAAAGCGCTGGCGAAGATCAGCCACTTGCTGCGCGGCTGCGTCTAATGTGTTTAGGCTTGCAAGGCATCGGCTAGCCAGCCGAGCACTCACGCGATACGTCCCGCGCGCCTCAATCTTTTCGATAAAGCCCGCCTCAATCAGGTTGGCGATATCGCTCGTCGTATTCGCTGGTGAGCAGGCCACCGCTTGGCTGATCTGGCCGGGCGTGAGCCCGTCAATCTCGTGGCCAAAGAGGATGTCCACCGTCTTCAAGATGCGCTGCGCTTTGTCGCTCAGG
>JAYSRZ010000072.1:0-18869 GCA_043720775.1 Variovorax sp.
AAAGGTGATTTGGCTCGCACGGGCAACAACATGATGCTTGCCGCTGATGTCAAAACAGGCGAGATTCGCCGTTTCTTGACGGGCCCCAATGGTTGCGAAGTGACGAGCGCGACGCAAACGCCCGATGGCCGCACGATGTTCATCAACATTCAGCACCCCGGCGAGAGCCCTAGCGAGAAGAGCGATCCTGATGCGGTGATGAAAATTTCTAGCTGGCCTTTTAACAATCGCCCTCGCTCAGCCACGGTGGCCATTCGCCGCCAAGACGGTGGCGTGGTCGGCACCTGATGCACTGTATCCAGACCTCCTAGCGAGGGCTTTTTGTAGGTAAGGATTCATTCACCACATGAGGACAACCGCATGAAAGATATTCCCGTGCCCACACTTGGCTTGTCGCAGCCTGGTTTTTTTCACCAAGCATTTCAAAATCCGTTTACAAAGCTCTTCAACTGGGGCACGCCTTTCAGGAAAGCCGCTGTTCACGAAGTGCCTGCTCAGCTCAAAACTACCGAGCCCGCGATTGAATCTCCGCCCGCAATTCCACTGCAGAGCGGTATGAATGCACCCGCTAAGCGCGAAGAGCCAGCACCACAACTCAAAGTTTACTGGGCAAGCCACTTGGATGAAGTGCGCGAAGCCCAGCGACTGCGCTACGACATCTTTGCAGGCGAGATGGGTGCAAAGTTGAGCAACACTTTGCCCAGCCATGATGTTGATCACTTTGATGATTTTTGCGAGCACTTGCTTGTGCGCGATGAAGCGACCGGCCAAGTGGTGGGCACTTATCGCCTACTCACGCCCGTGCAAGCTAGCCGCGCGGGCGGGCTCTACACCGCCACTGAATTTGATATTGACGCACTCCACAGCCTCAAGCCAAGCATGGTCGAACTCGGCCGAAGCTGCGTGCATGCCGACTACCGCAATGGCGCTGTGATCATGGCGCTTTGGGGTGCGCTCGCGCAATTCATGCATCGCAATCGCTTGTGTACCATGATCGGCTGTGCGAGCATTCCGATGCTTCACCACGGCCGCATCAGCGGCGATGCGGCAGCCAGCGTGTGGGGAAAAGTCTCCGAGAAATACTTGGCTGATCCGGCTTGGCATGTGCAAGCGCACACGCCGCTGCCTTTGGCGCAATTCAACAGCAGCTTAGGAGTTGAACCCCCCGCCCTGATCAAGGGCTACCTGCGCTTGGGTGCGCGAGTATTAGGCGCGCCAGCTTGGGATCCAGATTTCAACACCGCAGACTTGCCGATGCTGCTGCGCGTGGATGATATGCCTGTGCGTTACAAAAAACATTTTTTAACGACATAAGCCTTTTGCAATCTAGTATGTCAGTCATCAAACTGACACATGACAGCCGCAAACTGGTGGTAATTTATTATCACACCGAGTTTGCATGTCCCCTCTTTATACTTCGCTGGCCTCGCCTATTCAGTACCTAGATCGCGATCTAAGTTTGCTCGCTTTTAACCATCGCGTCTTGGCTTGGGCCAAGCGAGAGGATGTGCCCTTGGTGGAGCGCTTGCGCTATCTTTGTATTGCAAGCTCGAATTTAGATGAGTTGTTTGAAGTGCGCGCGTATTTGCATCTTGCGGCTTTTCAAGCGCTAGACACCAAGGGCAGCTATTCGGTCCGTAGTTTTGAAGCACTGCACGCGCACGCGCATGCGCTGGTGGCAGAGCAATACGAACTCTTCAACCATGCGCTGACGGATCGCTTTGCCAAAGAAGGCATCTCCATCGTGGCGCATGGCGAGCGCGATGCGGCGCAGCGGAGCTGGGTGCATAAGTATTTTGAGCAAGAGGTACGCCCGCTACTCGTGCCTGTGCTGCTGGATCCGGCGCATCCGTTTCCGCAAGTGGCCAGCAAGTCGCTGAATTTCATCGTGCAGCTCGGCGGCACCGATGCGTTTGATCGAAAAAACACGATTGCAATTGTGAAGGTGCCGCGCGTGTTGCCCCGCGTGATTGCTTTGCCCGCTAAGCTCTGCGGGAAAAAGCAATTGTTTATCTCGCTGTCCAGCGTGATTCGGGCGCACTTGGGTGATTTGTTTCCTGGAAGAGAGGTCGGGCAGTTTTCGCAGTTTCGCATCACTCGCCACACCGATATGGCGATTGATGAAGAAGATGTGAAAAACTTGCGAATGGCATTGCGCCAAGGCTTGCAGCATCGCTCTTATGGGCAAGCCACGCGCATTGAAGTATCAGCCAGTTGCTCCGATGAGCTCTCGACCCTGCTGCTCACCCAGTTTGAACTGCCGGATATTGCTTTGTATCGCGTGCCTGGGCCAGTGAATTTGGTGCGCTTTGGGCAATTGGCTGATTTGGTGCAGAAGTCTACGCTGCATTTTTCACCCTACACACCCAGTTATCCCGCAAGCATGCTGCAGCTCTCGCGCGGCTTGTCAGTATTTGATCGGCTCAAAAAAGGCGATGCCATGCTGCATCAACCCTTTGAGAGCTTTGACGCCGTCATCGGATTTTTGCGCGAAGCCGTGTACGACCCAAAAGTGCTGGCGATTCGGCAAACGATTTATCGCGCCGGCACCGATTCCACCATGATGGATCTGCTGGTGGAAGCCGTGCGTCGCGGCAAAGAAGTATTGGCCGTGGTGGAGCTCAAAGCGCGCTTTGATGAAGAGGCCAATATCAATTGGGCTGAGCGCTTAGAGGCCATTGGCGCGCAGGTCGTGTATGGCGTGGTGGGTTTGAAGACACATGCAAAGATGCTGCTCGTCACCCGCAAAGAAGGCAAGCAGCTGCATCGCTATGGCCATTTGTCAACGGGCAATTACAACGCCAAAACTGCAAAGCTCTACACCGATATTGGCTACTTCACGCAAGACGCACAGCTCACCCAAGACATGGAGCAACTCTTCATGCACTTGGCCAGCCAAAACCATGTGCCCAAGATGAAAAAGCTGCTGCTCGCACCTTTTCATTTGCACCGCGAAATGATTGCGAAGATCGATGCCTTAGCAGCCAAAGCAGCCAAAGGCAAAGAGACACGCTTGATCGCAAAAATGAATACTCTCACCGATGAAGCCATCATGGCGGCCTTGACACGCGCAGGGCAAGCCGGTGTCAAGATTGACTTGATCGTGCGTGGCGCTTGCATGCTGCCAGCAAGCATTCCGGGCTTGACAGACAACATCCGCGTGCGCTCCATCATCGGTCGCTTCTTGGAGCATTCGCGTGTGTTCTATTTTCGCAGCGGCCATGACGAAGAGTTGTATCTCTCCAGCGCCGATTGGATGAACCGCAACATGCTGCGCCGCATTGAGTTAGCTTGGCCTGTGACTGAGCCTGCGCTTCGTCAGCGCATCATGGATGAATGCTTGAGTGCGTATCTGCATGATGGTGTCGACGCCTGGGAGATGCAGCCGGACGGCAACTATGCAGCGATTCATCAACCCACAACTGGCCATAGCGCGCAACAAGCCTTGATGCAGCGCTATGGAAAAAAGAGCTAGGTGCGAATGATGGATCTGCTCTTATGGCGTCATGCTGAAGCCTACGATGCGAGCACCGAGCAGCCAGACGACATGAAGCGGTTCCTCACGCCGCGCGGTGTCAAACAGGCGCAGCGTATGGCCAAATGGCTGGATCAGCACTTACCTGATGGTGTGCGCATTTTGTGCAGCCCCGCCTTGCGCTGTGAGAGCACGGCAGCCGCATTGGGGCGCAAGTTCAAGCTCTGCGCCGCACTCGGCCCTGACGGCGACGCGCAGGCGCTTCTTGATTTGGCGCAATGGCCCGATGCACGCACACCCGTTCTCGTTATCGGGCATCAGCCAACGCTGGGCCAAGTAGCAGCGCAATTGCTCCAAGCGCCGGGGCATACGCTGTCTGTGCGCAAGGGCTCGGTATGGTGGCTGCGCCACCGCATGCGCATGGATGTGCAAACGACGCTGGTGCATTGCGTGCAATCGCCTGATATGTTGTGGTGAGCTAAGTTTGTACAAGCTCTAGCGACCAAGGCGTTTTTTGCCAAGCCAATACTTCTTGAGCCAGCAGATGCATCGATTGCGGAAATTTTTGTGCCCAACTACTTGGGTAGTGAAGGAAAAAGCTCTGCGTGGCCACATGGCAAACGAGGCGCAGGCCTTTGAGTGCAGGCGCAACGCGTGCGTGACAGAGCAAGACACCCAAGCGCAAGCAGATCAATTGCTGCACAAAGCGAGTATCTTGAAAATCTGCATCGAGTTTGCGCAGCTTTCCTTTGTGTCCCAACACGAGCAAGCTCAGGCGATGCAGCTCATTGTTTGAGAAGCCCAGCACATCGGCGTTTTCAACGATGTAGGCGCTGTGTTTGTGGCTATCGCTGTGCGAAATCAAGGCGCCCACTTCATGCAATTGGCTGGCCCAGCGCAGCTTGCGCTGATGGCGGGCGCGCTGCTCTTGCGCATCAGGCAAGCTGGGTAACAGCTCATCAAAAAAGTGCGCTGCGCTCATCTGTACGCGCTGCACTTGCACCGCGTCCACCTCAAATCGAAGCGCCAGCCGCTCAATCGACTGGCTGCGAATATCCGCCGCGCCACTGCTCTGCCCCACCAAATCATGCAACACGCCATGGCGCAGGCCAGTATCCACCGCTTGCATGCGAGAGATGCCCAGCAGCTCAAATACAGCAATCAAGACACTCAAGCCGCCAGCAAGCACGGGGCGGCGATCATCTTTTAAGCCTGCAAGATCAAGTTGATCGATATGCCCGGCGCGCTGCAATTTTTCGCGCAAACTCGCCAGCGCAGTCGCTTCAATCCAAGATTCTGGCTGACCTTCGGCATGCAAGATATCAGCCACCGCACCAATGCTGCCCGCCGATCCATAGGCGGCGCTCCAGCATCGTGCAAAGCCATTCACCGCTTCGTCTAGCACCGCTTTGGCCGCCACGATCGCTGCTTCAAATGAAGCAGCATCGAGCTGACCCTGCGGAAAATAGCGCTCAGCCCACACCACACTGCCCACGCGATACGACTCCATCGCGCTCGGTTGCGATCCCGTGCCCACAATCAGCTCAGTGGAGCGCCCGCCAATATCCATCACCAAGCGCTTTTCAATCGCGCCGCCCAGCATCTGCGCGACGCCTTGGTAAATCAACCGCGCCTCTTCTCGCCCGGAGATCACATCGATCGGAAAGCCCAGCAATTGCTCGCCTTTTTTGAGGAATGCATCGCGATTACGGGCTTCGCGCAAAGTTTGTGTGGCCACAGCGCGCACTCTTGCTGCATCAAAGCCGCTTAGGCGCTCACCAAAGCGCGCCAAGGTTGCCCAACCGCGCTGCATGGCATCCTGCGTGAGATTGCGCTGTTCATCCAGCCCACCGCCTTGGCGCACGGTTTCCTTCAAATAATCCACACGCAAAATGCTGCCGTGATCCACCCTGCCGACTTCCATGCGGAAACTGTTGGAGCCTAGATCGACTGCCGCTATCAAACTGCCTTCTTGCATATCGATTGATGTCCACCTGTTGTGAACATAAAAGATAGCACGGAAATCGAAGGACCGCCGTGTTTAATTCGCACGCGTTGAGTGTTTAACCCACCACGCGCCCATCCAGGCTGATCATCGACTGCGTAACATAAGCCGTGCTCAAGCGGCCATTGTCGTATTCCACGCGAAAGCCTTCGAGATCCATATTTTGCCGACGAGCGAAGGCCTCGTAAACCGAGCTGCGATTCCAGCTTTTTGCGGCAAGCATGGTCTGCGCTGTGTAGCGCGCAGAAATATAGCCCGCTAGGCTCAATGCTGTTGGTGGTTCATCAAAATATTTGGCCAGGGCTTGGCGATAGCGCCGCACAATCGGCACGGCCTGCGTGCCAATCACCGGCACATGCCGCGCGCCATTCATCTGCAAAGCGGTTTGCAAATTCACAACCGCCAAGGCCACGATGGAGCGAATGCCGCTGCTGCGACTCCAGCCTTGCGTGAATTGCACCAGTTCAGGCGTGCCGCCTACAAACAATATCAACGGAATCGCCGTGCTGCTGAGTTGCTGCGCTTGTCGCGTCAAGTCAAGCTGCACGGGCATCTCACGCAAGCCCATCTTGAGCATTTGGGCGATGCGTTTGATGTCTTCTGTATTGCTGGCCCGCTCTCGCTCGCTTTGGTACACCACCGTGAGGCTGCCCACACCCACCGTACTCATACTTTTTAAAGCATGGTGAATTTGATGCTCGCGGGTAGAAAAAATGGGGAAGGTGCCTCGGCTGATGTCAATCGCGGAATTTTGCAACCACGGTGCCACATGTGCGAGCTCATTGCGCTGCGCACTGTTTTTGACGGTGAGCTCCACGGCCAACGGATCGGCACAAGTGCCGAATGCGGCCACACAGTTTTCATCATCTCGAAGCTGCGCCCACGCGGCATCGAGATGCGCAGCGCTGCTGTCGATCTCAATGACTGTGTGGCGCAAGCGCTGGCCGCGCAAGCCACCCGCTGCATTGATTTCTTGCCAAGCTGCGCGGCTGCCAATCACAAAATCTTTGGAAATATCTCGGTAAGCATTGGAAACATCCGCAATTTGCCCCACCATCGGGCTGCGCTGGCCAGCATTTTGAGCCAACACCCAAGGGCTAGCTAGGGCCAATGCACTGGCAGCGCCGGCGGTGCTCAGAAAGCTGCGCCTTGGTGCGCAAAGGACTGTTTGACTGCTTGTTTTGCTGAGATTGGCTGTCGAGATCATGGGCTTCCCTGTTAAAACCTTTAGCCTACAAAGCTAGGATGTCACGGCCATGAAAAAACGATGAAAAAACCGTGACAATCAGGTGCGTCATGACAGTCATCAAAGTGTCATATTCAGCGTCTACATTCAACGCATCTTCTAGCCGCTAGGCGGTATTTTTTACCAAGGTGTCCACCATGAATCGTTTTTTTAAAGCAGGTTTACTCAGCATTGCAACCAGTTTGGCAATGGCCGCCAACGTGTCTGCACAAGAAATCACTGGCGCAGGCGCGACTTTCCCCGCGCCGCTGTATTCCAAATGGGCAGCGGATTACAACAAAGCCACGGGCGTAAAGATCAACTATCAATCAGTGGGCTCAGGTGCTGGCCTGCGCCAGATTGATGCAAAAACAGTGGATTTTGGCGCGAGCGATATGCCCCGCACGGACGATGAGCTGAAGGCAAAAAACCAAGTGCAGTTTCCCACAGTGATCGGCGGGGTGGTGCCAATCATCAACGTCAAAGGCATCACGCCCGGTCAATTGCGCTTGAATGGCCAAGTGCTCGGCGATATATTTCTTGGCAAGATTACAAAGTGGAATGATGCAGCCGTCAAAGCGTTGAACCCGTCGCTGCCCCTGCCAGACGCAGACATCTCTCCAGTGCGCCGCGCTGATGGCTCCGGCACCACATTCATCTTCACAAACTACTTGTCTAAAGTCAACGCTGAGTGGAAGAGCAAAGTGGGTGATGGCACAGCAGTGAATTGGCCAGTAGGCGCGGGCGGTAAAGGCAACGAAGGTGTGGCTGCATTTGTTGGCCGGTTGCCTAACTCGATTGGCTATGTTGAATATGCCTACGTCAAGCAAAACAAACTCAATTACGCATTGATGCAAAATTCGGCTGGCACTTTTGTAGCCCCTGATGACTTGACCTTCAAAGCCGCTGCAGCCGGCGCAGATTGGAATAAAAGCTTCTACCAAATCTTGACCAACCAACCTGGCAAAGATTCATGGCCTATCAGCGGCGCAACGTTTATCCTGATGCAAAAAGTACAAGACAAGCCAGCCAACGCAACGGCCACGCTCAGCTTCTTCAAATGGGCGCTAGAGCAAGGTGACAAAACCGCTACGGATCTCGAATACGTGCCAATGCCAGATAGCTCGAAAGCCGCCATCTACAAAGCATTTGGCGAGATCAAAGACGCTTCTGGCAAATCAGTGGCGTTTAAGTAATCACTATAAAAAAGATAGCTGCCAGCGCAGTATCTGCGATGGCTAACTGCCTAAAACACTATAAAAAACAATTCTATGGCTTCAACTGTCAGCGCTGCCGGCTCCCGAGCCATTGATCGACTCTTTGGCTGGAGCGCGCGCGGCGCGGCGGTAATCACATTGGGTTTACTGATAGGCATCATCGTCTCGCTCGTGATCGGCGCATGGCCTTCGATCGCTAAAAACGGTTTGGGATTTTTGACGAATGCCGAATGGGATCCTGTCAAAAACAACTATGGCGGCTTGGTGATGATCTATGGCACGCTCGCCACATCGATCATTGCTTTGGTGATCGCTGTGCCGGTGAGTTTTGGCATTGCACTGTTTCTCACCGAGCTCTCGCCTGCTTGGCTCAAGCGCCCACTGGGCACGGCAATTGAGTTGCTGGCTGCAGTGCCGTCGATTGTGTACGGCATGTGGGGCTTGTTGGTCTTTGGCCCCATCCTCGCCGAATACATCCAGCAGCCTATGCAGAAGGCGCTCAAAGGCGTGCCGTTTTTAGAGCAATTGGTCTCTGGCCCGCCGGTAGGGATCGGCTTGCTATCAGCGGGCATCGTGCTTGCCATCATGATCATTCCATTCATCGCGTCCGTCATGCGCGATGTGTTTGAAGTCACACCTACGTTGCTCAAAGAATCGGCTTATGGCTTGGGTTCGACCACATGGGAAGTGATGTGGAATGTGGTGTTGCCCTACACGAAAGCAGGCGTGATCGGCGGCATCATGCTGGGGCTGGGCCGCGCGCTTGGCGAGACAATGGCGGTGACATTTCTAATTGGCAACATGAATCAGCTGGATTCGCTCTCGCTCTTCGCGCCAGCAAACAGCATTACCTCGGCGCTCGCCAATGAGTTCGCAGAAGCCGGCGAAGGCTTGCATCAAGCCTCGCTCATGTATCTCGGTCTGGTCTTGTTTTTCATCACCTTTGTGGTGCTGAGTTTTTCTAAGCTCTTGCTCTCGCAGCTGCGCAAGGGCGAAGGAGCTCGCACATGAGCGCCATGATGCATTCCTCTTCCATCGCAAGCGTGGTTGCAGCGCCCAAGCCCTCCAGCGACGATAAACGCGCATCTCGCTTTGCGAAGCGGAAGCTGGTTAATCGCATCGTGCTATGCCTAGCGCTTGCAGCAATGGCATTTGGCCTGTTTTGGCTGGCGTGGATTTTGTGGGAGACGCTTCGCTTAGGGCTTGCGGGCATATCGCTGGCCGTATTTACAGAGATGACGCCGCCGCCTAACGATGAAGGCGGCCTGGCCAATGCGATTTATGGCTCATTCGTCATGGTCGCGATGGCCACTTTTGTCGGCACGCCGATTGGGGTGATGGCCGGCGTGTATCTGGCCGAATACGGCATGAAGAGTAAGCTGGCTTCAATCACGCGGTTTGTGAACGATATCCTTCTGTCTGCGCCGTCGATCGTGATTGGCTTGTTTGTGTACGCTGTGATCGTGGCGCAAGTCAAATCGTTTTCCGCAGCAGCAGGCATCGTTGCATTGGCGCTCATCGTTATTCCCGTGGTGATCCGCACTACAGAAAACATGCTCGCTTTGATCCCACCCGGCCTGCGCGAAGCAGCGTATGCGCTGGGCACGCCGAAATATAAAGTGATCATGAGCATTACCATCAAAGCGGCTCGGGCTGGTGTGGTCACAGGCATTTTGCTGGCTGTGGCTCGCATCGCAGGGGAGACTGCACCGCTCCTTTTCACTGCGTTGTCCAACCAATTTTGGACCAACGACCTGCGCGAGCCGATGGCCAGCTTGCCCGTGACGATTTTTAAATTCGCCATGAGCCCGTATGAAAACTGGCAAAAGTTAGCTTGGGCGGGCGTGCTGATCATCACAGTCGCCGTCTTGTTTCTCAACATTCTTGCTCGCGTATTGACCCGTCAAAAATAATAAAGCCCCTTGAACATCATGGAAAACACAAAACCTCGCCTGCCCACTGAACCACCTAAGTTGTTGGTGAAAGATTTGAATTTCTACTACGGTAAATTTCACGCACTCAAAAATATCAACCTCACAATCCCTGAGAAAAAAGTCACTGCGTTCATTGGACCCTCAGGCTGCGGCAAATCCACCTTGCTGCGCACGATGAATCGCATGTTTGAGCTTTATCCCGATCAACGTGCCACGGGCGAGATCATCCTCGATGGCGAGAATTTACTCACCAGTAAAAAAGATGTCGCATTGATTCGCGCTCAGATCGGCATGGTCTTCCAAAAGCCTACGCCCTTTCCCATGTCGATCTACGACAACATCGCCTTCGGTGTGAAACTGTTTGAAAACATGAACAGCTCCGAGATGGATGATCGTGTGGAGTGGGCGCTTCGCAAAGCGGCGCTTTGGGGCGAAGTCAAAGACAAACTCAATCAAAGCGGCGCCAGCCTCTCTGGCGGCCAGCAGCAGCGCTTGTGCATAGCGCGCGGCATCGCGGTGCTCCCGAAAATTTTGCTGCTCGATGAACCCTGCTCTGCGCTTGATCCCATCTCTACGGCGAAGATCGAAGAGCTGATCGCTGAATTGAAAAGCGAATACACGGTAGTTATCGTAACGCACAACATGCAGCAAGCAGCGCGTTGCAGCGATTACACCGCCTACATGTATTTAGGCGATCTGATGGAATTCGGCGACACAGAAAGCATGTTTTTCAAGCCTTCGCGCAAAGAAACGGAAGACTACATCACCGGCCGCTTCGGCTAAGCAATTCAGCGAAAGATCATCATGGCAGACAAACATCTCTCAACCCAATTCGACTCTGATCTCAATGCTGTTTCAAGTCGCCTCATGGAAATGGGCGGCTTGGTGGAATCGCAATTGCGCGGTGCGATTGAAGCATTGGCCACGTTTAACACCGAAGCCTCAGATCGCGTGATCACGGCCGAGGCCCGAGTCAATTCAATGGAAGTGCAAATTGATCGCGATCTATCCAGCATCATTGGCCGACGCCAGCCCACAGCCCGCGATCTGCGCTTGCTGATGGCAATCTCGCGCGTCACAGCCAATTTGGAGCGCATCGGCGATGAAGCGCAGAAGATTGCACGCATGGTCAAAAGCATCACGGCCAGCGGCTCAGCTCGCGCCTTGCCTTCAGGCGAGCTGCGTGTTGCGGTTGAGCTGGCTAGCGGCCTGCTGCGTAAATCGCTTGATGGCTTTGCGCGGCTGGACACGGCAGTTGCAGTAGAAATATTGAAGGAAGATGATGATATAGATCGGGAGTTCAATGGCTTCATACGCAAGCTTGTAACTTACATGATGGAAGATCCGCGCACGATTTCTCCTTCACTGGATTTGCTGTTTGTGGCCAAAGCGCTGGAGCGTGTGGGCGATCATGCGAAGAATATTGCTGAATCCATCATCTACATCGTCGAGGGCACCGATGTGCGGCACACCTCGATTGATGAGATTGAATCAGCCCTTCGATAAATCTAGGCTGAACGGAATCATTATGAAACGCCTGCGCGCTTTGATTGTTGAAGACGAACCCGCCATCAGCGAATTGCTGGCGATTAATCTGCGCCACAACGGCTTCGAACCCGTGGTCTGCATGGACGGTGAGCAAGCACAAAGGGAGCTTGATGCCGTACTTCCAGACATCGTATTGCTTGATTGGATGCTGCCGGGCATGAGCGGTATTGCACTGGCGCGCCAATGGCGCAAAGCGGAGCGCACGAAACAGGTGCCGATTCTTCTTCTCACCGCACGTAGCGAGGAAAGCGACAAAATCCAAGGCTTGGATGCCGGCGCGGATGACTACATTACCAAGCCCTTCTCCACGCAAGAACTGATGGCGCGTATTCGAGCTATTTTGCGTCGCCGCTCGCCTGAGCAAAGCACTGAAGTGTTGAAAATTGGCTCACTCGAACTCGACAGTGCCACACATCGAGTGAGCTACTCGGGTACAGAACTCAAAGTCGGGCCCACAGAATTCAAGCTGCTACGATATTTGATGGCGCATCCCGAGCGCGTACATAGTCGCTCGCAACTGCTTGATAAGGTCTGGGGCGATCATGTGTTTATTGAAGAGCGTACAGTGGATGTACACATCAAACGCCTTCGCGAAGCATTGCTCGCCGCTGGCAGTATGATTGATACTGTTCGAGGCGCAGGCTATCGTTTAACAGCTCTCGCAAGTAGCTAAATGTTATGCGTTAACATCCACTAAAGATGAACCGCATAACTACATTTTTGATAGCACTCAGCGCAGGTTTCTTGCCGGTTATAGCCCTCTTTTCCTTAAAAAATGCAGCGTGGGGTGGTTTGATAGGCGTGATCGCTTGGTTGATCTGGGACAGCTGGCGCTTCAATCAGTTCGATCAGCAATTGCGCAACGCGCAGGCTGGGCTGCCGCTGCAAGAAGGAGGCGGCGCTTGGGGGCAACTCACGCAGCGCGTGCGTCATTTGTTGCGCACACGTGATCAGCAACTCACGCAAAGTGATCAGCGCTTGCAAGACTTTCTATCTGCTATTCAAGCCTCGCCCAACGGCGTCTTGTTGCTTGATGCGCAAAACCGCATTGAATGGTGCAACCAAACGGGAGCGCAATTGCTAGAGCTCGATGCGCAACGCGATGTGATGCAACATATCACCAATCTCGTACGCGCGCCTGAATTTTCCGAATATTTGGCTGCGGGTGATTTTTCGCATGATGTGGTGTTTGAAACAGCCAGCAGCACAGCGCAGCATCCCAAGCGCTTGGATGCACAGCTACATCGCTATGGTTCGAATGTACAAGGCGGCATCTCTCGCCTTCTGATGCTCGTGCGCGACATCACCGCGCTCGAATTGGCCGAAGCGCAGCGCAGAGATTTTGTGGCCAACGTGTCTCACGAGATTCGCACGCCGCTCACGGTGCTCTCTGGCTTTGTAGAAACCTTGCAAAACCTCCCGCTGGATGAAGCGCAGCGCAGCCGCTATTTGAGCCTCATGCAAGAGCAAAGCCAGCGCATGCAGAGCTTGGTGAGCGATTTGCTGACGCTCTCGCGCTTGGAAGCCAGCCCTGCACCCAGCTTCGAGACGAATCTGCCCGCGCGTCAACTCATGGCGCAGCTCGAACGCGATGCACGCGCGATGATGCAGGTGATGGATTTACCAGGCAACAGCACGCATCGTTTGCATTTTCAAAACGATGCAGCGGAACTAGGCCTCCTTGGAGACAGAACCGAGCTGATTAGCGCCACAAGCAACTTGGTACAAAACGCACTGCGTTACACGCCGCCCGGTGGCTCGGTGGATGTGAGCTTGATTTTTCTCGCCGATGGTCGTGCGGAATTTTCTGTGCAAGACAGCGGCGCAGGCATTGCGCCCGAGCACTTGCCGCGCCTAACCGAGCGCTTTTATCGCGTGGATAGGAGCCGCTCGCGCGAGAGCGGCGGCACGGGCTTGGGTCTGTCTATCGTGAAGCATGTGGTGCAGCGCCACGGTGGCGAACTGCGCATCACATCAGAATTAGGTAAAGGCTCAAAATTTGCGTTTACGCTGCCAGCCCATCGCGTGGTGATGCAAGCTCTGCGCTTAGCAGCATAGCAAACCGGCTTTAATCAAGGCCGGGTGAGTTTCCAAATGCGCCAATGAAACGCACTGGCCGCTATGCAAAGCGCAATAAAACCCATTAGCCAAAACGCTGCGGGCTGCTGCCATGCTGCGACACCATTGAAGCCTTCATAGGCCAACACAAAACCACCACCCAGCCCCAAGCCCCAAAGCGTGAAGCCGTAGACAATCAGCGGCATCACCGTGATGCGCCAGCTGCGCAGCAAGAAGCATCCAATCGTTTGCCACGCATCAGCCACGTGATACAGCGCCACAAAAAGCAGCAAACCCGCACCGAGTTTGGCGACCTCTAGGCTGTTTGAATACAAGTTGGCAATCGGTATTGCCAACAAAGCCATCACCAAGCTTGCCACGAGCGCTACACCCACAGTGAGCACAAGCGCCGCCCGCGCGAGCCGGCCTGCTTGCGCAACATCGCCTGCGCCCATCCAATACGACACCCTTGCGCTGCTGGCAATCGAGAGCGAGAGCGGCATCATGAACAGTACAGCGGCCACACTGGCGGCGATCTGGTGCGATGCCGTGGCCAAGATGCCCAAGCGCGCCACCAGCAAACCCATCAGTGCATAAGACGTGACCTCCACCATACTCGCCAAGCCCGCAGGCACGCCCAAAGCTGCATAGGCTTTGAGGCGCAGCCAATGCGGTGCTTCAAAGTGCGAAAACAAAGCGAGCGGCTTATAAAGCGCTGATTTTCGCAGCACCACGAGCGCCGCTAAAAGCATCAAGCAGTTCACCGTAAAACTTGCCCACGCACAGCCCACCACACCCATGGAAGGCAGCCCTGCGCCGCCAAACACAAACCATACCGTGAGCGGAATCTTGACAGCAAGTGAAGCAATTTGCAGCAGCATCACAATACGCGGCGCACCCAAGGATTGGTTCAGTGCTGCAAACATCCGAAAACCCAAAGTAGGAATCAACGCCCAGCCCAGAATGCTCAAATATTGCACAGCACCCGGTCGCAACTTCTCAGGCACACCAAAGAATTTCAAGAAGAAATCCGATTGCATCATCACCGCCATGCCCAGCAGCATCAACGCCAGCCCCAGATACAGCGATTGCCGCAATGCACTGCCCAGCTCAAGCGGCTTTTTCGCACCATGCAGCTCAGAATAAATCGGCATCAGCGCCTGCATCACGCTCATCAGGCTCACATAGATGCTGATAAAAATGCTCGATGCCACAGCCAGCGTGGCCAGCGCTTCATCCGAATAACGGCCGGCTACTACCGCATCCGTCACGCCATAGGCCATCGTAGCGAGTTGGCCCACTGCGATCACTTTGGCATGCTGAGCGATCACGCCGAGCTCGTGGCGCGTGGAGGATGGTGGCACGCTTATCAAGTGCCGGTGCCAATACGTTTGTAGATCAAGAGCGTCTCAGAGTCTGTGGACGATCTACGGCGTACGCTACCGGTTTGCTGCCAACCATCGGGCAGCGTAAAACTAGCGAGCTTCAAACGATCAGCATCAACTACCATCCAATCGCAGCGTTGCGATGGCGACTGATCAGCAAAGAGCGTGATGACCTTATAGCGCCCATGAAACTGTAAAGCTGCGGCCTGCGCTTGAGCTAACGATGCACCATGCACACAGTTGGTTTTGCCAATTTGCAACTGCACTCGCGAAATCATCGGCGCATAGCTGCGCGCGTAGTCAAGTATCGGCATCCAAAGCGTAGTGAGCAAAACGAAGCAAGTCACTGCACCGCTGGCCGGGATCACCAGCGATTTCCACAGCGCTGAGCGATGCCGCCCCGTGCGCCAGACGATCACCGCGATCCATCCCACAGTCGCCAACAAAGCAACGACCAAAGCGATGGCTGAAAAACTCGGCTCAAAGCCTGGCAACAAGCGGCGCACATTGGCCGCAGGCTTGGCAGGCACGTTCAAATGCATCGAGAGATAAATCACCCAAATCACCATTCCGCAGCCCGCAAAAAACAAAATCGTGAACCAATCAACCAAGGCGCTCACACTGCGATGCAAAGTGGGCAAAGCCATCGCCGCGAGACAAGCAAAGGCCGGCATGGCCAGCAGCAAAGTGCGATCTGCTCCGGGCCGCACGATGGTTGCCAACACCATCACTGCCAACACGGCAGCCGGCAATGCGATATGCAGGCTACGCCACCATTTGCGCCAGCGCCACAGCGCCACCAAAGCCAACGGCCAAGCGGGCCATGTGAACCAAACCCACAGCTTGCCCAAGGCCAACCAATCTCGGCCGCTGGCCGGCAAACCGCCTAGATGCGCATGCCACTGCCCCAAGCTGTATGCCAGCGCCGCTGCAAGCATGCCACTGCCTGCTATTGCCGCTGCCCATAGCCAAGCTTTGTTATCGCCTTGCAAGCTGCGCACCCCCGCCGCCGCCAAACACAGCGCCAAACCAAACGCCGGCGCACCTGACAGCGCCAAGCCAAAGCTTGCGATCAACAAAGCAATAGCAGGCGCCCACAAGCGCAAAGAAGAAGCCGCGACTGCATAAAACAGCAACGCAGAAAAAGCCAGTTGCGCAAGTGTTGGCGTGGTCTCATGCGCGAGCTGCGCCAAGCCCAGCATGGCGAGCAGCGCGAGCAAGCTGCCATCGGCCAAACTGCGTGCATAGCTCACAGGTTCGGCTTCGCCGCCAAATGCAAAAGGCACAGGTTGCGCTTGCGGCAGACGAGCGAGGTAATACACGGCATACCAAGTGCTGGCGAGCGTCAACGCCAGCAGCAGCGCAAACGGAATGCGCGCTGCCACGTCCATAGGCAAGAGCGCACCGAGTAGCGCATTGAGCTGAATAAAGCCAGCGCCCAGCCAATACGGCAGCAAAGCAGCTTGCTCGGGCGCTTGGCCCATGAAGCTGGGCAAGAGCCATGCACTTTGGCCCAGCGCCATTTCCCGCATTTGGCCAAAAGCGGCGATATCTGCATTCTTCCAAGGCTCACGCCCGATAAATCCTGCCAGCACATAACTCACGCTCAAAATCAGCAACGCCCAGCGTGGCAAACGGCGCACGGCCTCTTGCGTCACGATAGCAGGCGTGCTGGCGGGCGTGTGGGCAGGGTTGATAAAGGGAAGAGTAGCCATGCAATGAAAAAGGCAGGCTGGTTTCCCAGTCTGCCTTGATATTGTGAACAGTTTTGAAACTGTTCGCGCGAGCGCTTATTTCTTGGTGGCTGGCGATGTGCGAGCAAAACGATTGCGGAATTTCTCCACGCGGCCACCCATGTTGTCCACGGATTTTTGTGTGCCTGTGTAGAAAGGATGCGATTCGCTGGAGGTATCGAGCTTGTACAGTGGCAATTCTTTGCCATCTGCCATCTTGATCATCTCTTTCGCGTTCACGCAAGAGCGAATCACGAATTGAGCGTTGTTAGACAAATCCACAAAGCAAACTTCGCGGTAGTTAGGGTGAATGCCTTCTTTCATGGGGAACCTCATCAAGTTGGGCAGCCGCGCGATTCTGGTGTATTCGGCATGAATACGGTTGAAAGCAGAACACGTACTTTTCCAGTAGCAAAGCCTTTAATTATAGCTTATTCGGGTTTTTGAGCTCCATTCCTAGTTGCAATCTGTCACTATGCAAGCGGATCGCTTTTTTTGCAGACGCTTCGCCTACGTTCGAGCCGCCCGCCTGCTCCGTGATGTGCGCGAAAAAACCGAGGATGGCGCCTTTCTTTCGTGTTGCCTGTTCCTGCGTTGGCAGCGGATCGAGCTGCCTGCACGTTTTGCTCCGTGTCCTCCGGCGGCTTCGAGTTTTGTTTTCCTCCGGTCATCAGTTTTTTGCCGCCTCCCCCTTTACCTACGCAAAACGCACAGGCAGCTCGATCTTGCGAGCGAAGTGGTGTGCGACGAAATAGACATTGCGCCGGAGTCTAGTCACCTGAAAATTGCGCGATCAATTCGCAGCCATCGACATGGCGCATGTACCGCAGTGAGGTGAAGGAGGAGCGCCAGCCGTAGGCCAGCGCGGGGGGCGCGTTCGGAGGTGCGTGCGCTGTGGCGACAAGCGGGCTCAGAAAAGACGCCGTGAGTGTTGCAAACCTTAGGCATCTTCGCCCTATCCGGTACACCCATTGGTTCGCACCAGGCGCAGAAGTTGCATAGAAAAGAGCATTCAAGCAGAAACTGGATACCGCCGCCCCAAACTCTCCGCCACGCAAACCGGCTTCTCCGCGCCCTCCCTCTCAATCTTCACTTCCCACGTCATCTGCACACCCGTTGACCCACCCGGCCCAGAGACAGATTCCGTGGCCAGCAACTTCAAGCGTGCCCGCAAACGGCTGCCCACGGGCACAGGCGCCATGAAACGCACTTTATTCAGCCCGTAATTCACACCCATGCTCGGCTCGTCAATTTGCAGACATTCATCAAAAAACTTCGCAATCAGCGACAAGGTGAGAAAACCATGCGCAATCGGTGCGCCAAAAGGCCCGGCGTTAGCCCGCTCCACATCCACATGAATCCATTGATGATCACCCGTGGCTTCGGCGAATTTTTGCACTTGTTCTTGCGTGATAAGCGTCCACTCACTTACTGCCACTTCTTGGCCAACTAACGCCACTAAATCTGCCAAAGTTTGAAATCGAGCCATATTCATTTATCCAAAAACGCCATCAGTGCTTGCCATTGCTCGATATCTTTTTCTACTCGGCTAGGCGCAACATCCCAAAGCGTCAGTCCTCTCGCGGCAAGGTGAATATAGTTTTGCGTATCGCGCAAATAGCCGAACACAGGCAGCCCTAGGCTAGCCACGAATTCTTGTAGTTTGTCAGCGGCAATCGTGCGCGAATCCACCCGCATGCCCACGATGCCCACCTGAATTTTGCTCGCTTGACTGTTCTTAGCCAGCTCATCGAGAAAAGCCCGCGTCGCAAAAATATCAAACACACTGGGCTGTAGCGGCACGATCACCTTATCCGCTACCTTCATTACATCTTTGAAATTGCCGCCATGCAAGCCGCCTGGCGTATCCAGCACCACATGCGTCACGCCCTTGGGCGGCTTGGCCACGCCATCTGTGACATCCCAGCTTTGAATGGGGCGAGCATTTGGGGGGCGCAACCCAAGCCAAAGCTTCGATGATTGCTGGCGATCTGCATCGCCGAGCATCACGCTATGGCCTTTGCTCGCGAAATAGCCAGCAATATTGGTGGATAAAGTGGTTTTGCCAACGCCGCCTTTGGGGTTGGCCACAACGATCACGGGCATTTTTATTCTCCTTGAAGGCAAACCACCTTCTAGGGAACATGTTACCCAAATTTGATGCTACTTACTTAAACGGCGACTGCTTGACCGTCTTCAAATCGCCGGGCAAGCTGCTGATGTAGCTGGCCATCGCCTTCATCTCGGCATTCGAATATTGCTTAGCGATGCCAGCCATCACGCCATTTG
>JAYSRZ010000073.1:0-2217 GCA_043720775.1 Variovorax sp.
CACAGATGCTCGCTTCGATGCTATCAAAAATATAGTGAGCGAATGGCAACCCGATGCGCTCGTGGTGGGCATTCCAACCCATCCCGACGGCGCAGCGCATGAGATGACGCAGCGTGCTCAAAAATTTGCCCGGCAGTTGCATGGCCGATTCAATTTGCCGGTGCATGAAGTCGATGAGCGCTACAGCAGCGTCGAAGCCGCTTCGCGCGGCGCGAAAGATTTAGACGCGGAAGCAGCGGCGATTATCTTGGAACAATTTTTTAGTGAGATTGAAGAATGAGTGCCCTATCGCTTGACGCGCCCTCGCTCTACCAAGAGCTGTGCAAAGGCGTGAAAGATTTGATGCAACCCGATACAAAGTTGATTGGCATCGCTTCTGGCGGCGTGTGGCTTGCCGAGCGGCTACAAAATGATTTGAAGCTCGCGGGAAAGGCGGGCGTGATCTCATCTGCGATGCATCGCGATGATTTCTCCAAGCGCGGCTTGGCGCACAGTGTGCAAACGCAACTCCCCTTCGATGTGAATGGGCAAGACATCGTGTTGATCGATGATGTGCTCTTCACCGGGCGCACGATTCGCGCGGTGCTCAATGAATTGTTTGACTACGGGCGACCAGCAAGAGTGCGTCTGGCTGTATTGGTGGATCGCGGCGGGCGGCAATTGCCCGTGAGTGCGGATTTTGCGGCGGCGCGAGTCAGCTTGCCAGAAAAGCAATCTCTCACCCTCGCCAAAAGCGACGCCGGACTTTTTAGTTTCGAGATCAAGGAGGCTTGATGCTTTACAAACGCAACCCCCAACTGAACAAGCACGGCGAGCTGGTGCATTTGCTCTCCACCGAAGGCTTGCCCAAGGCTGTGCTCACGCAGATCTTGGATACCGCCACAAGCTTTGTGAGTGTGAGCGATAGAGAGGTGAAGAAAGTGCCGCTGCTTCGCGGCAAGAGCGTCTTCAATCTTTTTTTTGAAAACTCCACACGCACGCGCACGACCTTTGAAATCGCCGCAAAGCGATTGAGCGCCGATGTGATCAATCTCGACATCGCCAAATCATCTGCGAGCAAAGGCGAATCGCTGCTGGATACGATTGCCAATCTCTCCGCGATGGCCGCAGACATCTTCGTCGTGCGCCACAGCGAATCGGGCGCGCCCTATCTGATCAGCCAACACGTGGCGCCGCATGTGCATGTGATCAACGCGGGCGATGGCCGGCATGCACACCCGACGCAGGGCTTGCTGGATATGTACACGATTCGGCACTTTAAGGGTGGCTCTAAAGGCGATTTTTCTAATCTCACGGTGGCTATCGTGGGTGATGTGCTTCACTCACGCGTGGCGCGCTCGGATATTCATGCGCTCACCACGCTGGGCTGCGCCGAAGTGCGAGCTGTCGGCCCGCGCACTTTGATCCCCGGCGATTTGCGCGAGATGGGTGTGCGTGTCTGTCACAGTTTGGAAGAAGGCATCAAGGGCGCAGATGTGATCATCATGCTGCGCCTGCAAAGCGAGCGCATGAGCGGGGCGCTGCTGCCGTCCGCCCAAGAATTTTTTAAGAGCTTTGGATTGACGCCCGAGAAGCTACTGCTGGCCAAGCCCGATGCCATCGTGATGCATCCGGGGCCGATCAATCGGGGCGTTGAAATTGCCTCTGAAGTGGTCGATGGCAAGCAAAGCGTGATCTTGCCGCAGGTGACGTTTGGCATCGCGGTGCGCATGGCGGTGATGAGCATTGTGGCGGGGAATGAGACATGAAAATATTGATTGAAGGCGGGCGAATTGTGGATCCTGCGTCTGGCATGGATGCGGTGGGCGATGTGGCCATTGCTGCGGGGCGCATCGTGAGCATCGGCAAAGCGCCGGCAGATTTTGCGGCTGCGCGAGTGGTCAATGCCAAGGGCACAATAGTTGCTCCCGGCCTCGTCGATTTGTGTGCACGGCTTCGCGAGCCGGGCTATGAGCATGAAGGCATGTTGGAGAGCGAGCTAGCCGCTGCTGTAGCTGGTGGCGTCACATCGCTCGTGTGCCCGCCTGATACCGATCCTGTGCTCGATGAGCCGGGCTTGGTGGAAATGCTGAAATACCGCGCGGAGAAACTGCATCAATCGCGTGTGTTTCCGCTGGGTGCGCTCACTAAAGGGCTGCAAGGCGAAGCACTCACTGAGATGGCCGAGCTCGCAGGCAGCGGCTGCGTGGGTTTTAGCCAAGCAGAAGTGCCGTTGGC
>JAYSRZ010000074.1:0-2213 GCA_043720775.1 Variovorax sp.
TGATGTGGCGTTTCTATACGACTTTCGTATTATAAATCGTCTAAATACATGAAGTGTTATTAAAATTAGATTCTATATTCCAATTTATATTGATTTTCATTGAAACTCGGTATGTTTCCTGTCTTTTTTCCCATCTCGCAAACACCGCCATTCAGAACATGGCTTTGAGCAACGACAATCAAGTCTTTAGAATGCGGCGCGGTGTGCGTTGTGTGTTGTAGGTATCAAAGTTGTTGAGTTAAAAAGTATGGCCAAGAAAAAGCGTATTGCCCCTCCTAAAGAAACTGCAAACGGTGCAACGCAGCAAGTCTCAGCATCGCTGGATATCAAAGCGGATGCCGATTTTCGGCAAAGCGCGCCCAAACCTTTGCTTAGCCTTCCGCTTGAAATCGGCAAAGGAGATTGGACGGCGATCGTTTTGAGTTTGATGGTGTTTTTCACGCCTGCTCTCGGCGTGCCGCACGAAATGATGCTGCAAGACACGCTCAAATCGATCATCGTGGCTTTCATGAGCTTGGGAGCTGCATTGCTGCTCTTTTGGAATCAACGCAATCGGCGCGATGCCTTTCGCTGGCATTTTGTGATGTGGCTGCCGATCATGTTGTGCGCGTATGCGCTGGGCAGCATGGTTTGGGCGCATACGTTCTTGGCTGGGGTGGAGGCGATTCGCTGGTTTTTGTTTGCGCTGATCGTCTGGCTTGTGCTGAACTGCATGACACGTGAGCGTTTGCCGATGCTGGTGTGGGCGATCCACCTTGGGGCTTTGGCTGTCGCGTTGCTAGGCGCTTCGCAGTATTGGTTTGATGTGAAATTCATTCCTCAGGGGCCAAATCCTGCGGCCACTTTTGTCAACCGAAATTTTGCAGCTGAGTTCGTTTGCACGACTTTGGTGTTTTCGGCTTGGCTTATCTTCAAAGAGCGGCGCACACCTGTTTTGGCTTTTTTAGCTGCAACCACCAGCTTTCATTTCCTCTTCTTGATGATGTGCGGAACGCGCTCGGCCTTGATGGCAAGCTACGCCAGCTTTGTGTTGATCGCCATTTTTGCGTGGAAGTTTCGCGCTGTGCTGAGCTTTCGGTTGTGGGACAGCACGCAGCGCATCGTTGTGCCGGCGGTGATGCTGGCGGTATTGCTGGGCTTGGGCTTCATTCCCGCAGGCAATTCTTCGCCTGAATTCAAAGGGCAGACACCCATCGAGCGGATTGCCAAAAGAACCGCTGCTATTCAAGCGGCCGATGGAACGCTGGGTGTGCGTATGGTGATGTGGAAGGCGAGCTGGACTATGATTCAAGCGCGGCCGCTCTCAGGCGTTGGCGCGGGTACGTGGGAGGCTGATATTCCGCTTTATCAAGCGAAAGGTTCCCAGCTAGAAACGGATTACTACGTTCACAATGAGCTCATTCAAATCGTGGCCGAGTATGGCATCGTGGGCTGGCTGTTTTTGCTCGGTTTGATTGTGTATGGCCTGCGTAGCGCTTGGCTGGCGCTGAGAGCCAAAACAGAGCCTGAGATGCAAGAGGGCTTGATCAGAGCCATGGCATTAATCAGTTTGACGGCCTTGATGATCGTATCGAACATCGGCTTTCCATGGCGGCTTGCCACCACGGGCGTGATGTTTGCGCTGTGTTTTGGCATCTTGGCGGCTTGCGATGCGCGGCAAGGCATTCGCAGCGTGTTGGGGGCTCAAAGGCTGCCTTGGTCGCCAGCGGCCTCGCAAACGGCAGTCGTTGCGACGGTGGGTTGCTTGGTGTTGGCTGGCTACATTTCTTACCAAGCTGCTGAGAGCGAGCGCAAAATTGTGAGTGCGGTGAAAACAGCGCTCTCACTTTCTGCAAGCGGCAATCCAAACAGCCCAAAATACGATAAAACCAAGCGCGAAATGCTGCAGTTGGCTCGCGAAGGTGTTGAGATCAATCCGCATTACCGCAAGATCACCCCCATGCTGGGCGACGAGCTCGCTAAATGGGGCGATTGGAAAAATGCAGTTTGGGTGTGGGAGAGCGTATTGGGCTCTCGCCCCTATGTCGCGGCAATCGCCAGTAACGTGGCGCGTGGGCATATGGCTTTGGGCGATCTCGATAAATCGTTTGAATTTTTGAAGAAGGCTCAAGTTGTCCAGCCGGGTGCTGTGAGTGTGCGCTCTTTGGAAGTGATCTTGCTCTCACGTACTGGCAAAGAAGCGCAAGCACTAGAGAAAGCTAAAGAAGCTTATG
>JAYSRZ010000075.1:0-6167 GCA_043720775.1 Variovorax sp.
CATCCGCATCCAACGCGGCGACGGCATCTCCGTGCTGCGCAGCCTGCCCAAAAACACCATCGACGTGATCTTCCTCGATCCCCCCTTCGATTCCAAACACTATTTAGAAGCGATTACGGCGGCAGTCAGCGTAGTATCTGCGCAAGGCGCTATCTATTTAGAAGCGCCAGAGGCTTGGGATGATGAGAAGCTAGCGCCTTTTGGATTGCGAACAGTCAAATTTGGCAAGGCAGGTGCGGTGCATTTTCATTTGCTTCAACTCGCTCACTCATCACAGGCTTAAAAAGCATGAAATTCAAAATGGCTCCGAACTCGCTGTTTGCGGTTCTCTTGCGAAATCCTTGGTGGATGAGCTTTGCGCTTGCTGCTGCGATCAGCGCTGTTTGCGCGGCATTGCTGCCTAAAGAGTTGAGCATCTTTGCAGTGCTCGGCACGATTCCTTTTTTGGCTGTTGGCTGCGTAGCACTGAAGCGGCAATGGAATATGCCGAGCGCTGCTGCTCTGCAGGCGGAAAATGAGCGGCTTTCTGGGCTGCCTTGGGCAGTCTTTTCAAAAGAGTTGCAAACCAAGTTTGAGGCGCAAGGTTTCCAAGTTGAACGACTGCAGGGTAAAGCGAGTGAGACCGCAGATTTTCGGTTGAGCAAAGCTGGGCAAACGACGCTTGTGTCTGCTAAGCGCTACAAGGCCGCCAGCCACGGCATCGAGCCGCTGCAAGCTTTGGTGGCTCAGCAAGGATTACTAGGGGCTGATAAGGCGATGTACGTCTGCCTTGGTGCGTTGACTGAGCAAGCTGATGCTTTTGCGAGAGAAAAAAGCGTCACGGTCGGATTGGTTGCTTAGGCACTTGCAAGCGAATGGCGTTTGGGTAATAATATGCGTATTACTCTAGAAAATTCATCATGACAACTACCGTCAAACTCCCCGATAGTCTTGAAGGCAGCTTACGCGAGCGCTGTACTTCGGAAGGGCGCAGCATCAGCGAGGTGATAAGGGATGCGCTGATGATGTATTTAGCGACTGCGCCTAAGGGAGTTGCGAGCGCCTATGAGTTGGGGCAGGATTTGTTTGGGCGCAAATATTCTGATGGTTTTGAGATCAAGGATTTGGCGATGAATCGCAAGGCCTATGCGGGCAGCGTATGGGATGAGATCGCGGTGCAAAAGATGATGCCTCAGCGCCATGCAGCATCGTGAGCTTGCCGCCTGATCCCGCTTACGTCGTCGCAGACTCTGCAAACCTTTGGCGTAGGCCTGCGATTCGAATCGTCTTGGTCGATAGCGGGCCTCTCTTGGCGCTGTTTAACCGCTCTGACAGTTGGCATGATCGCGTGGCGATTTGGATGCAGGGCAACCCTCAGGCCAAGCTGATCACCACTTGGCCTGTGATGACGGAGGTGTGCGCGATGCTGGCGCGGCGGATTCACAACGAAGCGGCGCTGGATTTTCTGCGTTGGGCGCAGCGCGGAGCGATCTCTTGCGATGCGCCAGTGCAGGCGAGCCTTGCTACCGTGCTGCAAATCAGCGTGCGCTTTGCATCGCTGCCTTTTGATCTGGCCGACGCATCGATTGCTGAAGCTGCAAGCCGCTTGAAAATACCGCACATCCTGTCAGTGGACAGCGATTTCGATGTGTACCGAGATCCTGCGGGTACGGCCTTAGTCAATGTGCTTCGTGTTTGAGCGGCGTATCATTGAGCCCTATGAAACGCATTGCAGTCTATTCCGGCACGTTTGACCCGATTACCCTCGGCCATGAGGATGTGATTGGGCGTGCGGCGAAGATGTTTGACACCATGATTGTTGCGGTGTCAGTGGCGCACAGCAAAAAGACGCTATTTGGTCTGCCAGAGCGCATAGAACTTGCGCGAGGCGCTCTTAAAAATATAGCAAATGTGCAGGTGGTGTCGTTTGACGGTTTGATTGTGGATTTCTGCTCTGCGCAAGCTGCGCAAACGATTGTGCGCGGCATCCGCAACGCTACCGATTTGGATTACGAAGCGCAGATGGCCGCGATGAATCGCAAGCTGCGCGGCTCGGTGGACACGGTGTTTCTCACCCCCACACCCGATGTGCAATGCATCAGCTCCACGCTAGTGCGCGAGATCAGCAAGCTGGGCGGCGATGTGAGCGCGATGGTAAGCCCAGCAGTGGCGCAGGCTTTGGAAGCGGCGTATCGCCCGAAGCTGCAAGCCTGAGGTATCAAATATGGCTCTGCTCATCACCGACGAATGCATCAACTGCGATGTGTGCGAGCCTGAGTGCCCGAATGAGGCGATCTATATGGGCAAAGAGATTTACGAAATCCATCCACACAAATGCACGGAATGTGTAGGGCATTTCGATACGCCACAGTGCGTAGAGGTCTGTCCAGTGGCTTGCATAGATCCGCATCCTTCGCATTTGGAGAATCGCGAGACTTTGTATCAGAAGTTTTTGCGGTTGCAAGAAACGCCTTCTGCGCCCGTTTTGTAGCGCTCTTGAGCCTGTGCTCGACGCATTCGTCGTTACCTCATGAGCCCGCGCAGCGAGTATCGCGGCACTTGCCGCGTTAATGACGTGCGCCGCACGGCCAAAATCGGCAACGCCAAATGCGCCGACCACAGGCCGTTGGTTGGCGTGCATAGTTCCTATCGCAGCGTGCAACACGTATTTGCGTTAGCTGCCGTTTGCGAGCGAAATTTTCTGCATTCCTCTTAGGCCACGGCTGAGCGGTCAGCAGCTTGGCGATTTTGGCAGCGCAAGGTTCAGAAACGCGATGCGTTTCTTTCGTTATTTCAAGCGACAGGTGTCGCGTGGCTCCTGAGCTGACTCATGAGCCAAGATGATGACCGCTCAGCCGTGGTCGGTCTATCCAAAACGAAATCACTTGAATACTATAAAAGTGATAGCGCTTCACGCAGTAAATACGTCGGCTAACTGCCTAAAAAGCATTAATTCATCAACGAAGGCAGCCACAAACTGATTTGCGGAAACGCAACGAGCAGTATCAACACAAAAATCATCGTTGCTACAAACGGCCAGCAGCCTCGGAAGATATTACCCAAGCCAACTTTCGGCAGCAGCGCATTCAGCACAAAAAGATTCATGCCCACGGGCGGCGAGATCAGGCCGATTTGCACGATCATCACGATCAGCACGCCAAACCACACGGGATCAAAGCCGAGCGCTGTGACGATGGGGAAAAAGAGGGGAATGGTGAGCAAGACCATGGTGAGCTCTTCCATCACGGTGCCGAGGATCACGTAGATCAGCATCATCGCCGCGATGATCATCACGGGGGAGAGGCCTTGGCCGGTGATCCAGGTTTTGAGATCACCGGGGAGAGAGGTGAAATTCACGAAATTGGCGAAGATCGTAGCGGCGATCAAAAGGGTAAAAAGCATCGCCGTGGTGCGCGCGGATTCAACGAGCACTTGGAAGAGCACGCTCCACGTCAAGCGCCTGCGAGCAAGAGCGAAAAGGAATGCACCCGATGCGCCAATGCCTGCGCCTTCAGTGGCAGTGAACACACCGCCATAGATGCCGCCCAGCACCACCATCACCAACACGATCACGCCCCAGATGCCGCGCAGGGCTTTCCAGCGGTCCGGCCAGGAAGTCTTCTCACCCGGTGGCGCGTGCTCAGGATCGCGCGAGGTCATCATCACGATACAAAGCATGAGGCAAGCTGCAGTGATCAAACCTGGGATCACGCCGGCAGCGAAGAGCTTGCCAATATTGGTCTCGGTGACGATGCCGTAGATCACCATGATGGTGGATGGCGGAATCATGATGCCGAGCGTGCCGCCAGCGGCCATCACACCCGTCGATAGCGAATCGGAATATCCGAGCTTTTTCATGCTGGGGTAGGCCACCTTGCTCATGGTGGCCGCTGTGGCAATCGATGAGCCGCAAATCGCGCCAAAGCCCGCGCAAGCGAGCACGGTGGCATGCGCCAAGCCGCCGCGCAGATGGCCGATGAAAGCGTAGGCGGCAGCGAAAAGCTCATGCGCCAAGCCAGCACGCGCGACGAAATTGCCCATGAGAATAAAAAGCGGAATCACCGAGAGCGTGTAGGCAAAGCCTGTCTCCTGCACCACTTGCGCCGCGCTAGCAAATGCTGCTGGCCAACTGCGCGTGAGACCTATGCCGACAACGCCGACGATGGCCATCGCAAAGGCCAGCGGCATGCGCAAGAGCGCCATGATGAAGATGGCGGCAAAGCCTAGCAAAGCTTCGGTCATAAACAAACTTCTGTCATAGCGCTGCGCTTTCGCCTTCAGCTAAATCGCGTCCCGGAAAGAAAGCCAAAGCCGCATGCACAAGCGCCGTGATGCCGCAAAACACTGCCATGCCGTAAATAAAAGGCGCTTTGCTGATTTTTAGCTGAGCCGTCGTCTCGCCATATTCTGCGAACTGCGCGCCAGTTTTCCACATCAGCGCAGCCAAAGCCATCATCAGTGTCGCGCAGACCAAATGCACAAAAGCTTTTTGAAGCTTCACCAGCCAATCCGGCCATACGCTATCGAGACTATCAAAAATCACATGCTCACCGCGCTCGCTCACCAAAGGCAAGCCCGCAAAGATCACGATCACCATCAAGAGCTCAGTAAGTTCCAGCGAGCCTGAAATGGATTGCGAGAAGAGCTTCCTCCCTCCCACATCAAAAAACGTGAGCACCATGATGGCAAACAGCGCTGTTGCGCAGAGTAGGCCGCAGAGCTTATCGAGCAGGGATTGAAGAGTATTTCTCACATGAAGAACTAGGTATCGCGAAAAACGCGAAAACTCCGCGAAAAACGCAAAAAATATTAAAAGATTTTTAGCGTTTTTCGGATGTTCTTTTTTGCGTTTTTCGCGTTACCTAGTTGTCGCCGGTTTGAATTTACTTCTCAGCCTTGGCAATCTCAGCGCGGAATTCAGCCAACACCGTCTTGGCATTCTTCAAGCCCTTGGCTTCCGAATCAGCAATCCATTTGGCTTCCAAGCCAGAGGTTTTGGCTTTCACATCGGCTACGAATTTTGCATCGGCTTTCACTACTTGCACATTGTTGGCTTGCATCAAGCCCATGGCGCGGCGATCGACGCGATCCCAGCCACGGCCATAGATTCGCGCTGCGACTTCGCCGCTGATCGCGTCAACAGCTTTTTTCTCGTCAGCTGAGAGTTTGTTGTACTTATCTGCATTCATCACGAAAGCAAAGCTCGTGTTGTAGAGGCCACCGGGGAAGGTGGTGGCGTGGCGGATGATTTTGTCGATGCGGAAGGACTCTGTTGATTCGGCTGGGAAGAGCGTGCCATCCATCACGCCGCCATTGAGCAACTCAAAGGATTCTGGTGCGGGCTTCAAAGTGACGTTCATGCCGAGCGATTTACCGATTTCATTGACCATGCCGCCACCCACGCGGAATTTCAAGCCGCTCGCGTCTTCAACTTTCGTAATTGGCCGTTTGGTGTTGAATACCATGCCGGGGCCGTGCGTGAAAAAAGAAATCACTTTCATGCCTTGATGCTCGCCAGCAAACTCAGCATTCTTCATGGCCACTTTGTTGTAGGCCACAGAAATCGGCTCCGATGTGTTGCCCAAGAAGGGCAGCTCTGCCATTTGCGTGTAAACAAAGCGGCCTGGCGTGTAGCCTTGCACGGAATAGCTGATGTCGGCCAAGCCGTTTTTCACGGCATCAAAAGTGCCGGGCGGGGCAGACACGGCGCGAGGCAGGATGTTGCATTTCATTTTGCCGGCGGTATTTTTCTCAAGCAAATCGCACCATTCTTTTTGCGCCATCGAAAGCGTGTGTGTGGGCGGCAGCCAGCTTGAAGCGGTGATCACGGTTTGGGCTTGCGCAGCGAGGCCTGCCGTGAGTGCGAAAGTGGCTAAAGAAATAGCTTTGAATTTCATACCAACTCCTTGAGTAAAAATGCGAAAAATGATGCGATGCAGCAATGTAACGGGTGTCTGGATACCTTGTCGTAATGACTTTCCCGCGCTGCTCTGTTGATTCAACATCTATGGAGTTGGTGAACTGTCCGCTGGCTGACAATATTAGAGCGCTCGCCTTAGCCGTCCCATGCAACTTGCCTATAATTCGCAAAAAAGAACGACCGTTCGTTTTTGTGGTTTCTAAGCAGCGCAAGATGGTTTTGCTGCACCGCAACCTACAATGTCGGCAGTTTACGTAAACGTCAATTC
>JAYSRZ010000076.1:0-6162 GCA_043720775.1 Variovorax sp.
CCGTGGCCATGCCGCTGCCGCCTGCGCCTGAGACGGGCTGCAAGAGCACAGCAACTCTCACAGGCGCACCATCGACGGCATCGTCGTAAAAATCTACCAGCGCGGCATAAGGCGGTTGATCGGCAATCTTGCCCTTCCACAATTTCAAAGATTCAAAGCCAGAAACCATCTCGCCAGAAAAGCCCGTGACGCGATAAAACATGCGGCTGCGGTTATCGGCCTCAAAAGCCTCCAGAGCCGCATAAGGCACGCGCGGCACGAGCACGGCCGCGCTGCCCGCGCCCTGCACATCAAGCTGCTCAGCAATCGTCTTGGCAGACGCCAATAAAGTGCGGTCATAGGCCGTGTTGGCAGCAGCCAAACTCTGCCGATAGATCACGACGCTATCGATCAACACAAACAACAGCACAGGCAGCAAGATGCCCCAAAGCAGGCGGCGGCGCAGAGAAATATCTTTCACGCTGCATCCTCTTTGAGCAAATAGCCCAAGCCGCGCAGCGTGACGAGTTTCACGCCCTTGCCGGCGAGCTTTTTGCGCAAGCGGTAAGCCAACACTTCAACCGCATCAGCCTGCACATCTGCGCTGTCTGCAAACACGCGCTCTAGCAATTGCTCTTTAGAAACGGCTTGCCCCAAGCGCTCATACAGCGGCAAAAGCATGGCCACTTCGCGCGGGCTCAGCTCAAAAGGCTGATTTCGATAGATAAACGATTGACTATCAATTTCATAGCTGATGGCGCAGGTTTGATGCCGGCTAGATGCCATTTTTTCATCAAAAACACTACCAGAAGCACTGCGCTCCCGCGCTCGCACGAGCGCCCGTACGCGAGCTTCTAGCTCATTCAAATCGAAGGGTTTAGGCAAGTAATCATCAGCGCCAGCATTTAAGCCCAGAATGCGATCGCCCACCGTGCCCCGCGCGGTAAGAATCAACACGGGAGTGTTCAGCCCCAGCTTGCGGGCATCGCTGAGAATTTCTAGCCCATCGCGCCCCGGTAAGCTCAAATCGAGCAGCACGACATCCAAGCTCAAGCGCTGCCATTGCATCAAGCCTTGCTCGCCATCCGCGCAGGTTTGCACGAGCCAACCTAAGCGCGTGAATGAGCGCTCCAGCGTTTGGCGCATAGCGGGGTCATCTTCGATCAGCAGCAGCTTCATGGCATGAATGGTAAAGCTCTACAGACTCGCGTTTCCCCTAGTGTTGCCAGACAGGCAATTGACAGCCACACTCATCATCATGCATTCATCTATTTTTATTTTGGAGAAACCTATGCGTCGCGACGAATTCCTCAAATCCCTTCTTGCAGCCGCTGCTGCCGGCAGCTTGCCTAGCATGGCCAGCGCTGCGCCCACGCTCAAAATGATGATCCCGGCCAACCCCGGCGGTGGCTGGGATGGCACGGGCCGCGCATTGGGCAAGGCTTTCACCGAAGCCAAAGTATTTGATGCCGTGCAGTTTGAAAACAAAGGCGGCGCAGCCGGCGCGATTGGCTTGGCGCAATACGTCAACAGCGCCAAGGGCGATCCCAATTCGCTCATCATGATGGGCGCTGTGATGCTGGGCGGCATCATCACCGGCAAGCCACCGGTCAACATCACGCAGTGCACGCCGATTGCGCGGCTCACGAGCGAATTCAACGTGTTCGTCGTGCCTGCAGCATCGCCTTTCAAAACCATGAAAGATGTGGCCGAGGCGATGAAGAAAGATCCGGGTAGCGTGAAAGTGGGAGGCGGCTCGCGCGGATCAACGGAGCATATTGCAGCCAGCATGATGGCGCGTGCGATTGGCGTGGATCCGAAGAAGGTCAACTATGTGCCTTTCCGTGGCGGCGGCGAAGCTGTGGCGGCGATCATCGGCGGCAATGTGAGCTTGGGCGGCTCAGGCTACAGCGAATTTGCCGAACACATCAAATCGGGCAAGATGCGCGCCATTGGCGTAACGAGTGACAAGCGCTTGAAAGGCATTGATGTGCCTACGCTCAAGGAGCAGGGCATTGATGTGATTTTGGGCAATTGGCGCGGTGTGTATGGCGGGCCGGGCATCACGGCGGCGCAGCAAGCGGATTTGGTGAAAGCCGTGGTGGCTGCGACGAAGACGCCTTTCTGGCAAGGCGAGCTGGAGAAAAACGGCTGGACTTCCGCTCTCATGACTGGCAAGGAATTTGGCGATTTCGTGGATGCTGATTTTGCGAATCTGCGCGGCACGATGTATCAAGCGGGCATGTTGTAAATCGCGATGACACAGCAACGCACTGAAACCGCTGTCGGCGCAGCTTGCCTCGTGCTCGGGGCAGCGCTGGCTTACGGCGCAACCAGTATTTCGGGCGAGGCAGGCTATGCGGGCGTGGGCCCGAATTTTCTGCCTTGGGTGGTGTCGGTCACATTGATGGTGTGCGGCGCGTTACTGCTCATGCAATCGCTTAGCAGTGGATTTCGCGGGCGCGAGCAGCCCGAGGGCGCAGCGCAAGGCGATTGGATTTCGTTTGCTTGGATCAGCGCGGCTTTGTTGCTCAATGCACTGCTCATCACGACGATCGGCTTTATCGCCAGTTGCACACTGGCTTTTGTCATCGCGGTGCGCGGCTTTCACATCTCGCAAGGCAAGTCGCGTTCGCCTCTTGTTGCTTGGCTCAAAGACGCTCTGGTGGGAGTGGCCATCAGTACGCCGGTGTTTTGGTTGTTCACCAAAGTGCTTGGCGTGAATCTGCCTGGTTTGACGTCCACTGGCTGGATCTAAGAGGTGATCATGGATATCTTTAACGCGCTCATGGCGGGCTTTGCCACCGCGATCACGCCCATGAACTTGCTCTGGGCGTTTTTGGGCTGCGTGATCGGCACAGCGGTGGGCGTGCTCCCCGGCCTCGGCCCTGCAGTGGTGGTGGCGATGCTGTTGCCGATCACTTCGAAAGTGGACGTGACAGCTTCGATGATTTTCTTTGCTGGCATTTACTACGGGGCGATGTATGGCGGCTCCACCACATCTATTTTGATGAACACGCCGGGCGAAGCTGGCTCGCTGATCACGGCGATGGAAGGCAACAAGATGGCCAAGAGCGGGCGCGCGGGCGCTGCGCTGGCCACGTCTGCGATTGGCTCTTTTGTGGCGGGCACGATTGCTACTGTCGTCGTCACTGTCGCTGCGCCTTTCATAGCAGAGCATGCTGTGAAACTCGGCCCGCCGGAGTATTTCTTGCTCATGGTTTTGTCGTTTTGCGCCGTGAGCGCTGTGCTCGGCGGCAGCGTGTTGCGAGGCGTGGTGGCGCTGTTTCTTGGGCTTGCGATGGGCTTGGTCGGCCTCGATCAAATCTCTGGCCAGCCTCGCTATACAGGCGGCGTGAGCGAGATGCTCGATGGCATTGAAATCGTGTTGGTTGCAGTTGGTTTGTTTGCGATTAGTGAAGCGCTTTATCTCGCGCTCTATCAAGGCAAAGAGGTTGAGTTTCAAAACCCGATGAGCAAGGTGCACATGACGGCAACAGAGTGGAAGCGCTCATGGCCCGCTTGGCTGCGCGGCACAGCGATTGGCATTCCCTTCGGCACGATCCCCGCTGGCGGCAGCGAGATTCCTACGTTTCTCTCCTACGCCGCCGAGAAAAAGCTTTCAAAGAATCCAGAAGAATTCGGCAAAGGCGCGATTGAAGGCGTGGCTGGGCCCGAAGCAGCCAACAATGCCGCGATCACAGCCACTTTGATTCCTTTGCTCACGCTTGGCATCCCCACGTCCAACACCACAGCCGTGCTCATGGGCGCATTTCAGAGCTACGGCATCCAGCCCGGCCCGCAGCTTTTTACGAGCTCCGCCACGCTGGTGTGGGCGCTCATTGCATCGATGTACATCGGCAACGTGATGCTGCTGATTTTGAATCTTCCGCTCGTGGGCATGTGGGTGAAATTGCTCAAAATTCCGAAAGCGCATTTGTATGCCGGCATCTTGATTTTCGCCACTGTGGGCGTGTATGGCATGCGGCAAAGCGCGTTTGATTTGGTGCTGCTCTGGGGTATTGGCTTGCTTGGCCTGTTGATGCGTCGCTTCGATTTCCCGACTGCACCGGTCGTCATCGGCTTGATCCTTGGGCCACTGGCTGAGGCGCAAATGCGCAATGCGCTTTCGATTGGCGAGGGAAAGTGGACAGTGTTTGTAGAGCGTCCAGGGTCGCTATTTTTGCTGTGCGTAATTGTGGCCGTGTTGGTGTTGCCTCGTTTGCTGAAGAAGCGTGTCTCTTAAGGCTTGAACTTCCGGACGCGAAAGACGCGAAAGTTACGCGAAACAAATACCAAAAAGAAAAATCAGGTTTGACGCAGACAGCACCTTTCTTTTTGCATTTTTTGCGTTTTTCGCGTAACTTTTGCGTCTTTCGCGTCCGGTATTTGTTTTCAGCGCTTGAGTCGATAAGGCTCCTCAAAATCGCGAAAATCATCTTCCACCAGCGCATCTGCAATCCACTCTTTCACGCCCGGCGCATTGCGAATCACTTCAATATATGCATTGATCTGCGGCAACTTCGATAAGCCATAAGTCTTGAAACGCATACAAACTGGTGCGAAGTAAGCATCAGCAATAGTGAAACGCGAGCCGAACAAGTAAGGCCCACCGTGCGCCGAGAGCAGCTCACTCCATATTGTCTCAATCCGCTTCACATCTGCCGCAACAGCAGGTTTGTCGCGCAACACCAGCGCACCCACATCCGGCAGGCTCGCTTCAATATTCATCATGCAAGCACCACGCAGATTCGTGAAGCCGCTGTGCATTTCGGCGCAAATGCTGCGAGCTCTTGCGCGCTGAGCCTTGTCTGTCGGCCAAAGTTGTTTCTCGGGAAAGCTCTCGGCGGCGTATTCTGCAATCGCCAGCGTATCCCAAACAGTGAGCGAGCCATCGACCAACACCGGTACTTTGCCTACAGGCGAGATTTTTTGGATGTCAGCGCGGAATTGCGAGTTAGCGTCAAAGCTATCAAAACGCAATTTGATTTCTTCAAACGCGATGCCGGCGTTTTTCAGCATGACCCACGGGCGCATGCTCCAAGAGGAATAGTTTTTGTTGCCGATATAGAGTTTCATAGATGTTCTTGTGACTTGGAAATATGCCATGAAACAAGTGGCGAATTGATGCCAAGATGCGCAGCGATTGATGCACTCAACTTATCTTGAAGCACCCTTGCGGAATTGATCCATCTTGCGCTTGGGGCTTAGATAGGTGGGCGCAATCGCTTCAATGCCGGCTGGCTCAATGCCCAGCTCGCGCAGGCCGGGCAATTTGCCGCTGGCGATGTTGGGCGACGCCATGGAATCCAGGTTATCTCTGCTCATCAGCGTCGGTCCAGGCATTTTTTCCATCGCCCATGCTTGGATGCGCGCGAGGCCATCGGGCAAATGAAAGATCGGGCGCGATGCACCGACTGCGCTCCCCGCCAGCTCAAACAACTGCCGCAAGCTCATCTGTTTGTCACCCGCAATTTCATATGTTTTAGGCACTTTGCCGGCATAAATACTGCGTGAGGCGCTATCAATTTTATAGTTATGATGCAAAGCGAGTGTCGCAACCGCTTGCGCCACATCTTCCACCCAAACGGGCTGAAACTGCGCCTCAGAGCCCGCCAGCGGCACAAACGGAAAGCTCTGCTGCAACTGCGCAAACACATTGAGTAACTTATCGCCTTCGCCAAACACGACGCTTGGGCGCAGGATGCACACATCCAAACCGCTCTCATTGAACACTTGCTCGCCGCGCCCTTTGCTGCGCAGATACTGAGAAGGCGCATCCAGCGCAGCACCTAAGCTGCTCATTTGCACAATGCGTTTGATGCCGCTACTCTTGCAAGCCGCAACGATTGATTTAGGCAGCGCCACATGCACGCGCTCAAATTCTTCCTCGCTGCCATGCAGGATGGCCACGAGATTGATCAGCACATCATGGCCAACCACTGCTTGTGCAAGCTGCGCAGCATCATGCACATTGCAGCGTACGGGTTGCAGGCGCGGCAAGGTTTGGATTTCGCGAGCGTTTTCAATCTTGCGCGTCGGCACAGTGATTTCGTGACCAGCGCGGGCGAGTTTTTCGCAGATGTGGCGGCCAATGAAGCCCGTGCCGCCTAGGATGATGATTTTCATGAGGTGAGTATTTTTTTAGATGAGAACTAGGTAACGCTGAAAGCGCGAAAAGAA
>JAYSRZ010000077.1:0-2206 GCA_043720775.1 Variovorax sp.
TTTTGCTTGGTGGCCTCGTTGCCAAATTCGTTGATCGGCAACATCACGAGCGAGCTTTGCACGCTCATCATGGAGCGGTAGCCAGAATCGACGCGCTCAACTTCTCTTGCAACCAATCCGTAGCAAACGTAATTGAGGCCCGCGCCGCCGTATTGCTCGGGAATCGTTGCGCCCAAGAGGCCGAGCTCGCCCATTTCACGGAAGATAGCAGGGTCGGTGTGTTCGTTGCGGAAGCCTTCGACAACTCGGGTAGCGAGCTTGTCTTGGCAATATGCGGCGGCTGCATCGCGCACTTGGCGCTCATCATCGGTGAGCTGCGCGGAGAGGTTAAATGGATCTTCCCAGCTGAAGGGGGATTTGCTTTGTTTTGCCATGGTTGCTGTTCAAAGTGCGGAAATAAGGCTGCGCTAAAGGATATGCTTTAGGCTTAAAGTAATTATGCCCGAATCACAATTTCTTGAGTGCGCTGAGGGTTTGATCGACCAGTGCAGGTGTCGCTTGTGTGGCATCAAGCGTGATGACATCGCTCTCGCCCGAGGGCTCTTGCAACGCGGAAAACTGGCTTTCCACCAGCGTATCGGAGAAAAAATGCCCGGCGCGGCTGCTCACGCGGCGTTGCGCCTCCTCGCGCGTGAGGCGCAGATAAGCGAAGCGGATATCGCCAGCTTTTGAGCCTGCTTGGCGCAGCGTATCGCGATAACTTTTCTTAAGCGAGGAACAGCCGATCACGCAGCCTTCTGCGTGCTTTTGAATTTGCTGCACGAGTGTTTGTAGCCAGCCTGCGCGGTCTGAGTCATCGAGCGGCGTGCCAGCAGCCATCTTCGCTTTGCTGCCTGCGCTATGAAAATCATCGCCTTCAATCCAAGGCAGATTCAATTGCTTCGCTAGCGCCTGTCCGAAAGTCGATTTGCCGCAACCGGCCACGCCCATCACCACGATACTTGTCATGGTCTCAAGTTTAAGGCAGGGTAACGGCTTAGTAACTGATCTTCGTCACGACATCGCCGCGCCCAGCGCTCGCATTGTCTTTCAGGGCTTTGGTGAGGATGCCGGTGATCACGTTGGCGAAATAGCGGGCACCCCAGCTTGCGTAGCGCTGCTCGTCTTCGGGCGTGAGCGCGAGCACGCCTGGGCATTTGCCTGATCTTGCAATGCCCTTGATGCCCTTTTCAATCATCGCTTGCACGGCTGGGTCGTAAAAGCGATTCTCATAGCCCATGCTGTGCGCCAGATCGTTAGGGCCGATGAAGACGGCATCGACGCCGGGTGTGGAAGCAATCTCAAAAGCCGCTTCAATCGCAGGCACAGTTTCCAGCATCAGCACGAGCATCACATCTTGGTTGCTTTTTTCGTTGTGCGCTGCGCCGCCGAATGCGCCGTAGCCTGCGGCTCGCACGGAGTAGGCGCAGCCGCGCTGGCCACTGAATCCCGCATACCCGGTGGAGCGCGGGTAGCGTACTTTTTCGGCAATTTCCAGTGCATGTTTGGCATCGCGAATCATGGGGATTTGTAGGCCGCTAGCGCCTGCATCGAGCGTGCGGGCGATGTCATGCTCCAGGCAGCGTACGAGTGCGGGCAGGCCGCTGGCGCGGGCGGCGCGCAGCATGTGCTCGGTGGTCTCAAGGCCAGCGCTGCCATGCTCGTTGTCGATGATGGTGAAGTCATAGCCGGCAAAGGCTGTCATCTCCACGAGCGCGGGCGATGAGAGACCATTGAACAGGCCGCGCATCAGCTTGCCACTTTGAAAGAGGGTGCGCAGTTGCGCGTCGATAGGGTGAATCATGATGTCTCCTGTTTTTTATTTCCACAGCTCGGCGGATGCCATCGCAGCGCCTTCAGCCATACTCTTGAGTTTCGCATACGCAATCGGTGGGTGTACTGCACCAAAACCCGCGAACGTACCGAAGCCGCAATCCGTGCCGGCGATCACGCGATCTCGGCCCACGATGCCCGCGTATTGCAGCAAGCGCTGTTTGATGAGCTGGGGATGCTCGATGAAATTATTGCTGGAATCGAGCACGCCGGGGCAGAGGATTTTGTTGTCGGGCACGAGGCCTTTTTTCTGGGCATCGCTCCACACTTCCCACTCATGCGCATGGCGCGGATTGGCGCCTTCAAACAAAATCGTGGCGGGCTTGGCTTTGCAGACCAAGGCCAAGACGCGATCTAAGCCAATATCGTGATGATGCGGGCCTTCGTAATTGCC
>JAYSRZ010000078.1:0-6147 GCA_043720775.1 Variovorax sp.
AAAGTTGATGGGCAATTGGTCACGCTCGGCACGCCGCTTGAAAGCGGGCAAACGATTGAGATCACGACAGTCAAGGAGGGCGGGCCATCGCGCGATTGGCTCAACCCGGAGTTGCATTTTTTGGCCAGCCCGAGGGCGAAGACAAAAGTGCGCGCTTGGTTTAACGCGCTGCAGTTGGAGGAAACGATTTCTACTGGCAGGCAAGCAGTAGAAAAACTCTTGCAGCGCGAAGGCAAGACGGCATTGAAGCTTGATGATTTAGCCGCGCAACTGGGCTTTAAAACGGCGGATGCGTTGTTTGAAGTGGTCGGCAAAGATGAATATTCTGTGCGCACGATTGAGCAGTTTCTCCGGCCCGCGCCTTTTGATGCTATCAGCGAGGATGAGCAGATTTTGCTGCGCACCAGTCGCATAGCAGAAAAAATTGCATCGTCGAAGAAGGCCAGCTCGGGCAGCGTGCTCGTGGTGGGCGTGGACAGCTTGCTCACGCAACTGGCCAAATGCTGCAAGCCCGCGCCGCCAGATGCAATTACGGGCTATGTGACGCGCGGCAAAGGCGTGAGCATTCATCGCGCGGGCTGCTCTACGCTGCGCAGTTTGGTGGAAAAACAGGGTAAAGATAACAATGGAGATAGGCTCGTAGATGTTGCGTGGGGCGCTACGAAATCAGGAGCTATTTTTACAGTGGATGTGCGCGTGATAGGCGTTGAGCGCAGTACGTTGCTGCGTGATGTGACGGAAGTTTTTTCAAAAGAAAAGGTGCTCGTGCGCAGCGTGCAGCAGCATACAGTGCATGGCAGCAGCTCGATCACGTTGACGGTGGTGGTCAGTGATGCGGCGCAATTGGCCAAGGTGTTGGCGGGTGTGTCGCAGGTTGCGGGCGTGGAAATCGCACGGCGTATCTAGCCCTTACAAAGCGCTGCCGCAAATATAAAGTTAGGTGATTGCGGACATACCTGTCAGTATCGCGCTGCTGCGTTTCGCGGTGTTTGGGGAAATGTATCAACGTTTATATCTGGTGCGCCGTTGGCGCTTTGGCGGGCTGGCTGGCCACCCGCATGATGGCTGCACCTGCCCGCAGTACGCAAATTGAAAACATCTTGATCGGTATGTTTGGCGCTTTCATTGGAGGAGAGCTTGTTTCGGCGCAAGTCAGTGGCGCGGCTGTGGCCACTGGTTTTCACGTGTCTTCGCTGGGGCTCGCAGTAGCGGGCGCTGTGGTGATGCTGCTCTTGCTCAGGCTCATGCGCAAGGTGGTTGGACCGATGCAAAAAACCAAACCCACGAAGAAGCGCGACTATTAATTTTGATTTTTTAGGTGCCGTTAAATCTCCGACAATACGAAGATGACTGAAAAAATCGCAACCCCACCTACGGCCAGCGCAGACGCGCAAACTGCTCGTCCTGAGCTCCCCGATCATCTGTGCATTGATCCACGCAGCCCGCACTACGCAGCGGCTGTTTTAGAGCATGCGATTGGCATCCATTTCAACGGCAAAGAGCGCTTTGATGTAGAGGAATATTGCATCTCTGAAGGCTGGGTCAAAATTCCGGCTGGCAAAACGGTGGATCGCAAAGGCCGCCCGCTGCTGATGAAAGTTAAAGGCAAAGTCGAAGCGTTTTATCGCTAGATATTTAAGACAAATATGCCATTTTCGCCCGTGGATACTGCGTAAGGCGCTATTAAATTAATAGCTAGCATTTTTATGGCGAATTTCTTTACCGGAACTACAGGCCAGCCTTGGAGCGCAGCGCAAATCGCGCAATGGCGCACTTTGCAGATGCGCAAACGCAGTTATGCCGATGATGTGGTGGCTCAGATCGATGCGCTGCGTGATCGCTTTAACGTGGCCAATTATGGCGATTTAGTGCATCCCGATGATCACTACAAACTTTTTGCAGTGCGCAGCAAAAGCTGGGAAAAACGCTCGCCCACTGCGCTGATCACCGGCGGCGTGCATGGCTATGAGACGAGCGGCGTGCAAGGCGCACTGCGCTTTCTGAGCTCATATGCGCAGGCCTACGCTGGAAAAGTGAATTTACTCGTTGTGCCTTGTGTTAGCCCTTGGGCTTATGAGCGAGTGCAGCGCTGGAATTTTGATGCGGTCGATCCTAATCGCGCATTTCGCGTGGGCAGCGAAGTGCAGGAAGCACAAAAGCTGATGAAGCTGATTGCGCCTCTGCATGGTGAAATTGCGATGCATATCGACTTGCATGAAACCACAGATTCCGATGAATCCGAGTTTCGCCCCGCGCTTGCCGCGCGAGATGGCAAAGCGTTTGAGCCGGGCGTGATTCCTGATGGTTTTTATTTGGTGGCTGATGCCGCCAACCCTCAACTCGCCTTTCAAAACGCCATCGTCGCCAATGTGAGCCGCGTCACGCACATCGCGCAGGCCGATGCGCGGGGCTGCCTCATCGGCGAACCGATGATTGCGCCCGGCATCATCACCTACGAGATGCAAAAACTTAGGCTTTGCGCAGGCATCAGCAGCGCAAAATTCGTCACCACCACTGAGGTGTATCCAGACAGCTCGCGCACATCGCCTGAGCAATGCATCGCTGCGCAGGTCGCGGCCGTCTGCGCAGGCCTTGATTTTTTGCTCAAAAACCCAGAGCCGCCCCTCTAGCCTCATAGCTGCAAAGCGCGATACACTAGAGGCTTCTGCAGGCATTTGCTTGACCTGCGCTGCAGACAAGGTGTGTTTCGGGCGTTTTTGATGCTATTTTGCTTCACTAAAGACGCCACTTTGTTCAGGGCTTCCTGATTCAGAGGCGTTCAAACCTTTTGTGATGGCGAGCTGGTGAACCTGGAGGCCGCATGGCCAAAGAAGAATTAATTGAAATGCAAGGCAAGGTCGATGAGATTTTGCCCGATATGCGTTATCGCGTAACGCTCGAAAACGACCACAAGCTCATCGCCTACACGGGCGGCAAGATGCGCAAGCACAGCATCCGTATTTTGGCTGGAGACAAAGTCACAGTGGAAATGTCGCCTTACGACCTCAGCAAGGGCCGCATCACCTTCCGCCACATTGAAAACCGCACCCCTCGCGTGGGCGGGCCAGGTTTTTCTGGCCGGCGCTAGAATTTAGCCCGATATCCATTACACTATTAGATTACAAATGTCTAGCATCCGCCGGGCATGTTTTTGAGAAAGACTCTTTCATGAGCAACAAACTTTACGTCGGCAATCTTGCCTACACCGTGCGCGATGAAGATCTGCAACAGCAGTTCTCCGCATTTGGCCAAGTGCAATCTGCCAAGGTCATGATGGAGCGCGATACTGGTCGCTCCAAAGGCTTCGGCTTTGTCGAAATGGGCAGCGCCGATGAAGCGCAAGCAGCCATTGCTGGCTTGCATGGCCAAAACGTTTCTGGCCGTGATCTCACGGTGAACGTTGCTCGCCCAATGGAAGCTCGTCCTCCACGCACTGGCGGCGGCGGCTACGGTGGCGGCGGCGGCGGCGGTGGCTACGGCGGTGGCGGCGGCGGTGATCGCGGCGGCTACGGCGGTGGCGGTGGCGGTGGCGGTGGCGGCGGACGTCGTTATTAAGCCCTGCTGACCTGCTTTCAAGCAGATCCTTCAAAAAACCGTCTCCTTGCGAGGCGGTTTTTTTATGGAAAATTGCGATGTAGCCTGCGTAGAGTCTGTGTAAAGCGCATTGGACTAATAGTAACCTGCGACGCATTCAAAGCGAGCCGCGATAACGCTCCAGCATCTGCGCCTGCGTCTCAAACACCGTGCCGGGGCTCATCCGATCTGCCATTTGATCGCGCATCATCTCGCCCATGCTGGGCAGGCTGGCGCGATCAATGTGCCGCTGAGGATTCCACAAATCCGAGCGCATGAGCGCCTTGGCGCAATGCAAATAGCTCGCTTGCACGCTTACGCGGATCAACAGCTTTGGCATGCGTGGCTTGCCGCTCAAAGTATCGGTGCAGAGCATGCGCGGCGCCTCGTCGGTAGAAAGCGCGGCAGTGCCGTTCACACGCAGTGTCTCATCCATCCCCGGCACGAAAAACAGCAGGCCAATCGAGCCCGTCTCAATGATGTTGTGCAGCGAATCCAGCCGATTGTTGCCCGGCGAATCCGGGATCAAAAGCGCCCCATCATCGAGCACCCGCACAAACCCCGGCGCACCCCCACGCGGCGAAGCATCCGCATCGCCCGCCGCGCTGTGCGTAGAAATCACCACAAATGGCGATAAACCCACAAACCGCCGCGCATGGGCATCGAGCTGCGGCAGCTCTTTGAGCACAGAGCGCTCGCGCGCCGCATCATAGAGCGTGCGCAGTTCAGAAAGGGTTGTGATGGTGTGCGAAGCGTTCATGCTTGAAATGATACTCTGCGGCAAATTTTGAAAGCGATTTGGGCAGTTCTTCGGCATAGAATCTGCGCAGAGCGCTATGAAATATATAGTGATCAGGTGCGCGCTAAGCTCACGTCGCTACCCAATTCTCCTCGCCCAGCGCACGAAAGCGCGCAATCGTCTGCTCAATGGCAGCGGTATCGAAAGTAGCCACATTTACCACCGCATGCAAGCCAATGCCATAGGCGTAACGGTGATCAATTTCAAAGCGCTCTGGCGGCGTGGGCAGGCTTTGCATCAGCTCAGCTTCGAGCGCATTGCGGGCTTGGGAATAGGTTTGCCCGTTCAAACAGTCGTAATGCTTTTCTGGCGCGAACTCCATGCGAACTATCCGCAGGCCTCCCGGGCGCGTGCGCGGGATCACATGCTTCGTCCAGCGCCTCTCATGATTCTCGCCCGCTGCTTTCAGCTTGGCATCAATGGCTTCATACGCGAGGGTGCTCGCCACATCATGCTTGGCCGTCTCAGTAGTGATGAATTCTGCATTCCAAAGCGTGAAGCGATCCAGCCCCGGAAACACCACATCCACCCAAGCATGCAAACGATCCGGATCATCCGGGTCAATCAAGAGATGATCTGAATCAAACAATGTCGAGCCGGTGAAATGCGCATGCCGCAGCATACGGGCTTGCAATGCAATCACCCGAGCGCGCCTGCGATGGCGCGGCAGGCTCACGAAAGGGCGAATGGCGCGGCAGGATGTTGAGCGGCGGGGCATGGCTGGCTTCTTAAAACAAATCTTATTGGTTGCACCAGCACTGCGAATCGCTGTTGATGAAAAGCTTCATCGCTTGCTACTAGCTGGCTTGCTTTTCAAGTTCATCGAACACTTCTTTGGCGTTCTTGTAGCGCACGCGGCGCGATTTGATGATCTGCTCGGCTTCAAACATCGCTGCGCGTGTTTCAGCATTAAGTACCTTTGCTTCAGTATTCGGTTCAGCCAAGCCCAGCTCCCGCTCTGAGCCCAGCAGCCAAATCTTCGGTTGCTCCAGCACCCGCTTTATAAACGCCCGATCCTGCGCCACGCGGCGGGTGAATTCGGCAGGGGTGTAAAGCGTCGGGTTTGCAGGGCGGCCAAGGCTTGCGGCTGCGCCTTCTAGCGCAGCAAACGCCTCTGCATAGGCCAGCGCCTCGCTCACAATCATCACATCTACATCGCTGCTCGCGCCCGCCGATTGCTTGGCCACCGAGCCATACACAAACGCGCCGCTGATCTGCGCCGCCAAGGGCGCAAGCGCTGCGCGGAGCACATCGGCCAGCCCAGAAGTCTTCAGCACCAAGCCGCGCAGCTCGGAAAATACCGGCGAGGCGCTGTTGGCCTGATAGTGCCGCTGATTGCCCAAGCGAGAGACCGTGAGCAGCCCAGCCTCAGATAGCCCGGCTAACTCCCGCTGCACCGCCCCCGAGCCCGACTGCACCAACGCGATTACCTCATTCGCATAAAAACTTCGCTCAGCGCGGCCAAACAGCAGTGCCAGCACTCGCTGCCGCACCAACGGAAAAAGTGCATCGCTGATGGAAAGCGATGCGTCATCGGAGGCTTCTAATATACCCATAATGGGCATTATTATACCCAAATTAGGTATAAAGTTCAATGCGAACCTAAAGCAGTTTTTAGGTGATTTTCAAAGAGAAAATGGCATATCGCCGGCACGAAACCTGCGCAGAATGCTATTTAATCGATAGCAAATCGCATCAAAACTCCGACCCGGGCTGCTGCAAAAAGGCAAGTTCCTCCGCCGTCGATTCCCGGCTCAGAATCGCGTTGCGATGCA
>JAYSRZ010000079.1:0-6142 GCA_043720775.1 Variovorax sp.
GCTTCAGTCCTCAACCGAGTCTGCCGTAGCGAAGCCCGAGAAAATCGTCAAACTCAAGTCTGCGCCTGCGCCGCTAAAGCAAAATTCGCAAGAAACTCAAACTGATCCCACCGAACCTGTACCGCCTGCCAATCCCGGAAAAGGTGCAGGCAGACCCGCGCTCACCCGAATTAAGTAAGCCCGTCAAAAGCTTGAGCTAAAATACAGCGTGTTGCCGCTTTAGCTCAGTGGTAGAGCAACCGCCTTGTAAGCGGTAGGTCGTCAGTTCAATCCCGACAAGCGGCACCATTTATCCCCAAGAGTTTGCGTTGCAAGCTCTTACCGTTGCATCGAAATTTTGATGCGAATTTCCTGCACATTCTTGCCATGAGTACGCAGATGCGCAGCCAAGGCGGGAGTCAGTTGGCGAAGTTTTGCGGCTACTGCGCTGTTAGCGGCAATCAAGCACCATTGGTCTTCATCAAGAGGCCCAGCCTGCACACCAGAGCGCATGCTGATCGGAATCAAGGGAGTCACCAACCGCAAACAATCCGCAGAATGTTTGGCCCGCTGAGCTAGCCCTGCTAAACCCGGCGCTTGGGTCATCGCTTTCAATACCGGCACAGCATCGCGCACACGCACTGTGCGCAGTGGCAGGTAAGATGGCAATGGTTTGAATTCGACAGAAGCGGTCACAGCGGGTTGGATGCGTATGAATAGTTGGAGTTACGAGCAATGCATTTGATTATCACGGATGCTTGGTTAGCCAAAACCAGGCCTTTGCATTTAAGCGGCACTAAGCTGATCTTAGCGGGCTTGGCTGCATCTCTCGCGTTGATGATGGTGGCCGTAGGTCTTTATCATCTTGTGTTTCTCAAAGGTGCTCGCGAAGGTTGGCCGGTGATTGGCACGCTGGTGAAAATGGTCGTGAAAGATGAATTCGCACAGCGTGATCGCTTCATGCGAGAAAATATCGATGCAATGGCGAAAAAAGTCGGTGAGTTGCAAGCCAAAGTGGTGCAGCTGGAGGCGCTGACTGAGCGCGTCTCGCAACTCGCTGGCGTGCCGATTCCTGCCAGCGCGAAAGTTGCGCCTGGGCAGGGCGGCGTGTTGATTGGAAATCGCCCGCTTTCATTGGAAGAGCTTAATCAGACCTTGGCCGATTTAGAGGCGATGAGCAACAGCAAGACCGACTTGCTCACCGTGATGGAGTCGCGTTTGTTCGATCAGAAAATTGCAAAAATCATGCTGCCTACGGCGCAGCCTGTGCCCGGATCGCATTTGGGCTCGTATTTCGGCTGGCGCATTGATCCGATCACAGGCCGCTCGGCATTGCACAGCGGTTTAGATTTCCAAGCCGATTCGGGTACGCCTATTTTGGCGGCTGCTGGTGGTGTGGTGGTGGTGCAAGAATTTCATCCCGGCTTTGGCAACATGGTGGAAGTTGATCACGGCAATGGTCTGATCACGCGATATGCGCATGCCTCGGCCACATTTGTGAAAAAAGGCGATTTAGTCAAGCGCGGGCAGAAAATTGCTGCTGTAGGCTCTACAGGCCGTTCTACTGGGCCGCATTTGCATTTCGAGGTACTGGCCGATGGCACGCCGCAAGATCCGCAAAAATTCCTTGTTACGGGTGGCTCGGTGCTGCCGCCGCCTGAATCGCAAGCCAAAACGCAGGTTAAGCGCTGATGTTTTGCTGATGAATAACAGGTCATGAACAGATAAAATGACGGGTTAACTTGGGAACTGCGCGAGCACCCCAAGATTCAGAACTTCTCAAGAAAGATAAGCACAGCGCACCATCGCCGCACTCTGCGGCAATGCAATCGCTGGGCATTTAACGCATGGCTATCAATTTCCTCACCCAAATTTTCGGCTCTCGTAATGATCGCCTGCTTAAAACCTATCGCAAAAATGTCGAGCGCATCAATGCGCTGGAGAGCAGTTTAGAGGGCTTGAGCGATGAGCAGCTGATCGCCAAAACGCCTGAGCTAAAACAACGCGTGGCCAATGGTGAGACGCTGGATGCGCTCCTGCCCGAAGCCTTCGCCGTCGTGCGCGAAGCTTCCAAGCGCGTGATGAAGATGCGGCATTTCGATGTGCAACTTGTCGGCGGCATGGCGCTGCATCAGGGCAAGATTGCTGAGATGCGCACGGGTGAGGGCAAGACGCTCACTGCCACGCTGCCCGTGTATTTGAATGCACTGAGCGGCAAGGGCGTTCACGTCGTCACGGTCAATGATTACCTTGCCAGTCGCGATGCGAAATGGATGGGTCAGCTCTATAACTTTCTCGGCATGAGCGTGGGCATCAATTTGCCCAATATGCCGCGCGAAGAAAAGCAAGCTGCGTATCGCGCCGACATCACCTACGGCACGAATAACGAATACGGCTTCGATTACCTTCGAGACAACATGGTCTATGAAGCAGCCGATCGCGTGCAACGTGGCTTGTCATTTGCCATCGTTGATGAGGTCGATTCGATTCTGATTGACGAAGCGCGTACGCCGCTGATCATCTCCGGCCAAGCCGACGATCAAACGGATGTGTATCAAGCGCTCAACAAAGTCGTGCCGATGCTGATCAAGCAAGAAGGCGAAGCCGATCCGCGCACGGGAGAAGGCGTGATCAAAGCCGGAGATTTCACAGTCGACGAAAAAAGCCATCAGGCTTACATGACTGAGCAAGGCCATGAAAATGCCGAGCGCATTTTGTCTGGCCTTGGGCTGATTCCTGAAGGCGCATCGCTGTATGACCCAGCCAACATCACGCTGATGCATCATTTAAATGCCGCATTGCGTGCGCATCACCTGTATCACCGCGATCAAAACTATGTGGTGCAAGATGGTGAAGTCACCATCGTCGATGAATTCACGGGCCGCTTGATGACGGGCCGCCGCTGGAGCGATGGTTTGCATCAAGCTGTAGAGGCCAAAGAAGGCGTGCAGATCCAAGCGGAGAACCAAACACTCGCATCGATCACCTTCCAAAACTATTTCCGCCTCTACGGCAAGCTCGCCGGCATGACGGGCACGGCAGACACCGAAGCCTTTGAATTCCAAGATATTTACAGCCTAGAGACGGTGCTGATTCCGCCGAATAAGCCGAGCAAGCGTGAAGATCAATTGGATCGCGTTTACAAGACCGGCAAAGAGCGTTATGAAGCTGCGATTACGGATATGCGCGATTGCTACGAGCGCGGCCAGCCGGTGCTGGTGGGCACCACATCGATTGAAAATTCTGAGCTGATTGCTGAGATGCTAGTGAAAGCCAAGCTGCCGCATCAAGTGCTCAATGCCAAGCAACACGCGCGCGAAGCCGACATCATTGCGCAGGCGGGCAGCGCAAAAATGATCACGATTGCTACGAACATGGCTGGTCGGGGCACGGATATTGTGCTGGGTGGCAATGTGGAAAAGGCGATTGGAACGGTTGAAGCCGATGAATCGCTGGATGCTGCGGCGAAAGAGAAAAAAATTGTTGCATTGCGCGAGCAATGGAACAAAGATCACGAGCAAGTCAAAGCTCTAGGTGGCCTGCGCATCATCGCCACAGAGCGTCATGAGAGCCGACGGATCGACAACCAACTACGCGGCCGCTCGGGCCGTCAAGGCGATCCTGGCTCATCGCGCTTTTATCTGAGTTTGGATGATCCGCTGATGCGTATCTTCGCGGGTGATCGCGTCGCAGCCATCATGGATCGCTTGAAGATGCCCGAGGGCGAAGCGATTGAAGCGGGCATCGTCACGCGCAGCATCGAAAGCGCACAGCGCAAAGTTGAAGCGCGTAATTTTGATATGCGCAAGCAATTGCTTGAATACGATGACGTGAGCAACGATCAACGCAAAGTGATTTATCAGCAGCGCAATGATATTTTGGATGCAACCGATCTAAGCGCCCAGATTAAAGGCCTGCGTGAAGGCTGCTTCACCGATATCGTGCATCAACACGTGCCTGCCAATTCGGTGGAAGAGCAATGGGATTTGCCGGCGCTGCAAAACACGCTCGCTAACGATTGGCAGATGGGTCTTGATTTGAAGACGATGGTGGAAAAATCAGACTCCATCACAGATGAAGAGATCGTAGAGAAAGTGGTTGCTGAGGCCAATACAGCGTTTGATGCCAAAGTCGAGCTCGTTGGCCAAGAGAATTTCACGCAGTTTGAACGCATGGTGCTCTTGCAAAACATCGACAGCCATTGGAGAGAGCATTTGTCGTCTCTTGACTACTTGCGTCAAGGCATCCATCTGCGTGGCTTTGCGCAGAAGCAGCCAAAGCAGGAATACAAGCGCGAGGCGTTTGAGCTGTTTGGCCAGTTGCTCGATGTCGTGAAAAACGATGTGACGCGCATTCTTATGACGGTCAAAATCCAGAGCAATGAGCAAATCGAGCAAGCCACGCAAGAGATGGAAAGCCGCGCTGAGAACATCAGCAACGTAACGTATACCGCGCCCACTGCGGATGGTGGCGTGGAATCGACGCTGGATGAGGAAACGCGCAGCAAAGCCGCTGCAGCAACAGGTTCTGGTTCAGGCTCGGGTGCAAATCCGTATGCACATATGCGCGTGGGTCGCAATGATCCCTGTCCTTGTGGGAGCGGTAAAAAATACAAAAATTGTCACGGGCAGTTGACTTAAACGCACCCGCACAGTTTGCTATAAAAATATGAGCACTTCGCGCAGTATCGATGCCGCCGAAGTGCTCTTTTTGCTTTAAATTTGGAGTAAAAAATGGCTGTGAACTTTATTGCTACAAATCCTGCGCATTTGCACCCCGTTGCTGGCATTCGCATTGGCGTGGTGGAAGCTGGCGTGCGCAAAGCCAATCGCAAAGACGTCACGGTGATGCTGATTGACGAAGGCGCGAGCGTGGCCGGTGTGTTCACGCAGAATCGTTTTTGCGCTGCGCCAGTGCAGATGTGCCGTGAGCATTTGGCTCAAAACATTGGCATTCGCGCTATTTTGATCAACACCGGCAATGCCAACGCGGGCACAGGAGACGATGGCTTGGCCCGTGCGCGTTCGACCTGCGTGGCGCTTGCGCAGCATCTGGATATCTCGCCCGCGCAAGTGCTGCCGCTGTCCACGGGCGTGATCATGGAGCCGTTGCCCAACGACCGCATCGAAGCCGCATTGCCCGCCGCAATCAAGGATGCGCAGAGTGCGCATTGGGGCAAAGCAGCGATTGGCATCATGACGACGGATACGCTGCCCAAAGCCTTCAGCGAGAAAGTGATGATCGCCGGCAAGACGGTCACAGTCACTGGCATCAGCAAAGGCGCAGGCATGATCCGCCCGAACATGGCCACGATGCTTGGTTTCTTGGCCACTGATGCGGTTGTGCCACAAGCGCTGATGCAGCAACTTGCTAAAGACTTGGCCGATCAGTCGTTTAACCGCGTCACGATTGATGGCGACACTTCTACGAACGACAGCTTCATCGTGATTGCTACGAATAAAGTAGCACTCCACGCAGATTTAATGCCGGCGAGTGGCGAATTTGATGCATTAAAAGCGACGATGTTACGTGTCTCGCAGAAATTAGCGCAGGCTATCGTTCGTGACGGCGAAGGTGCCACGAAATTCATCACCGTGAAAATCACTGGCGGCAAGGTTCAAGAAGAATGCACAAAAGTGGCCTATGCCATTGCGCATTCACCACTCGTGAAAACCGCCTTCTTCGCCAGCGATCCCAACCTCGGCCGTATCTTGGCAGCAGTCGGCTACGCAGGCATCGCCGATCTCGATCAAACCAAAATTTCTCTGCATTTGGATGATGTCCACATCGTGCGCGAGGGTGGGCGCTTGGCCAGCTATCGAGAAGAAGATGGCGCGCGGGTGATGAAGCAATCCGAAATCACAGTCCACGTCGATCTCGGTCGCGGCAACGCAACGGACACGGTGTGGACTTGCGATTTTTCGTATGACTATGTGAAGATCAATGCGGATTACCGCAGCTAATTCAAAGACAGAACATCCGGACGCGAAATGCGCGAAAGTTACGCGAAGGACGCAAAAAAGAAACACAGAATTGAATTCGGATTTGACTTAAATTGGTTTTTTTCTTTTTGGTATTTCTTTCGCGTAACTTTTGCGTCTTTCGCGTCCGGCATTTGAATTTCTTTAACCTATGAACGAACAATTCCAAGCCCTTCTTGCTC
>JAYSRZ010000080.1:0-6141 GCA_043720775.1 Variovorax sp.
GATGGACAAGCTCAAAGACAAGCTTAAATCAGCGGTGATCGTGTTGGCTGCAGCGGATGGCGATAAAGTGCAAATCGCAGCGGGCGTGACAGCCGATGTGATGACAAAAATCAAAGCTGGCGATTTGGTGAATTTCGTCGCTGGCCAATGCGGCGGCAAAGGTGGCGGCAAGCCCGATATGGCTATGGCTGGCGGCACGGATGCATCCAAGCTGGCAGAGGCGCTGGCCAGCGTGGAACCTTGGGTGGCGCAAAAGCTCTGAAGCTCATGACACACTTGATCAGCCCCAAATCTTTTTTGAATCTTCGTTTGCCACCGCAAGCCATGCTTTTCATCACTTTTGGCCTTGCTGCGTTGATGTCGGGTTGCGCGGTCGTTAGCGTGGCTACGACGGCAGCTAGCGTGGCGATCACAGCCGGCAGCGTGGCTGTAAGCGCGGGCAGCATTGCTGTGGATGCTGCAGCAGCATCTGCGCGAACGACAGCGAAAGTCGTTGATGTTGTCGTCGACATCGCGGCAGCGGAGGCGAAAAAAGAGGCTGCAAAAGCTGCAGCTGCGCAAGGTGCGGCTGAGGTCGTCAAGCCTGCGTTGAAAGACATTGCAAATTAAGGCGCTTTGTCTGATTCCCCACTGAAAACTACGGTTTTCAATTGAATCATTAGTGGCAGTCACAACAGTAAAATGAAATGAATAATTTAAAGGCCTCCATGAAATCAAGTCAGTTTTTAGCAATTTCTTTGATGTGTGTGGCTAGCTTGAATGCTATTGCGCAAGATAAGCCAGAAACACCACTGTGGGAAATTGGCGGCATTGCCCTCGGCGTTTCGCAGCAAGCCTATCCGGGCTCAGATCAGCAGGTTAAAAAAGTGCTGGCGCTGCCCTATGTGATCTACCGAGGCAAGCTGTTTCGTGCGGATGGCAACACTGCTGGCGTGCGGGCTTTCAAGTCTGAGAATTTTGAGCTCGATGTGGGCGTGGCGGGCTCTTTTGGCGGCGGCTCCAACAAGATCACAGCGCGCGCTGGCATGCCAGATTTGGGCACGCGGGTTGAATTCGGGCCGCGCTTGCGTTGGAAATTGAGCGAATCGGCTCAGCTGGGGCGACTTGAGGCTGAGTTGCCTGTGCGCGGTGTGTTTGATTTGAGCGATGGTTTGGGCTATCGCGGCTTGGCCTTTGAGCCGCAGCTGACTTTGTCTAATCGCACCACCTCGGGCTGGCAATATGCGGGCAGCATTTCGGCAGTTTTCGGCAACCAGCGACTGGCTGATTCTGTCTACGGAGTGGCCGCGCCATTTGCCTTGCCGAGCCGGCCGGCCTACACAGCGCAAAGCGGCTTGATTGCAACTCGCCTAGGTGTGGCGGTAACGAAAAAACTCAGCCCGGATTGGCGTTTCTTTGGTTTTGCACGGATGGATTCTGTGGCTGGCGCAGCGAATGAAAACAGCCCGCTGGTGCGCCAGAAAAATGGATTCTCGGTGGGCGCAGGCGTGGCCTACACGTGGTTGCGTTCGAGCGAAAGCGCGCAGCCTTGAAATCACGCAGCTGATTTAAAAATATATTTTTGAGTTGATGTCTTATGCAACCATTTCACCTTGCCTTTCCCGTCACCGATCTGAACAAAGCCCGCGCCTTCTATGGCGATTTGCTCGGCTGCCCCGAGGGGCGCTCAAGCTCCGAATGGGTCGATTTCAATTTCCACGGCCACCAAATCGTGGCGCATCTTTGCGTCAACATGAATATCGACACTGCCAAAAGCGAAGTCGATGGCCATGGCGTGCCGGTGCGGCATTTTGGCTTGGTGATGAATTTGCCAGAGTGGGAAACGCTGGCTGCCAAGCTCAAAGCGATTGGCACGAAGTTCATCATCGAGCCCTACATCCGCTTCAAAGGCGAGCCGGGCGAGCAGGCCACGATGTTCTTCTTGGATCCGTTTGGCAATGCGATTGAGTTCAAAGCGTTTAAGAGCATGGAATCGCTGTTTGCGAAGTGACTTTTTAGCGTTTCAGGCACTTAGCCGCCATAGATACTGCGCAAAGCGCTATCAAATAAGGAGCAAGTAGATGAGTTTAGCTATTACGTTTGATGATGTGGCGCAAGCTGCACAGCGCCTTAAAGGCGTTGCAAATCGCACGCCTGTGCTCACCTCGCGCACTGCCAACTCTCTGGCTGGTGCCGAGCTGTTTTTCAAATGTGAAAACTACCAGCGTATGGGCGCATTTAAGTTTCGCGGTGCTTACAACGCGTTGGCGCAATTCACGCCTGAGCAGAAGAAGCGCGGTGTGTGCGCATTTAGCTCGGGCAATCATGCGCAGGGGATTGGGCTCTCGGCGCAAATCCTGGGGATGCCCGCAGCCATTGTGATGCCGTCGGATTCGCCAGCTGTAAAGATGGCCGCCACGCGCGGCTATGGCGCAGAAGTCATCACTTATGACCGCTACAAAGAAGATCGTGAAGCCATTGGGCGCAGGCTGGCCGAGGAACGTGGCATGACGCTGATTCCGCCCTACGACCACGCGCATGTGATGGCCGGGCAGGGTACGGCAGCGCTCGAATTACTGGAAGACGTGGGGCAGCTTGATGTGCTTTTGGTCTGTCTGGGCGGGGGCGGCTTGATCTCGGGCAGCGCCATCGCAGCCAAGCATTTGAATCCGAAGATTCGCGTGATCGGCGTGGAGCCGGAAGCGGGCAATGATGCGCAGCAGAGCAAGCGCTCTGGCAAGATTGTGAAAATTGACACGCCGAAAACCATTGCTGACGGCGCGCAGACGCAGTTTGTTGGCAACCTGACCTTCCCTGTGATTCAAGCGCTGGTTGACGACATCGTGACAGTGAGCGATGCGCAGTTGATTGAGGCAATGCGTTTTGCGGCGAGCCGAATGAAAATGGTGATCGAGCCGACGGGCGGCTTGGCGATGGCGGCGGCGATGCAGGGCGTCGTTGACGTGAAAGGCCAGCGAGTTGGCGTGATCATCTCGGGTGGCAATGTGGATATTGCACAGTTTGCTCAATACTTGGCCTGAAGCTGTAGTGAGCCAGCCCACTGTCATCGTTTTAGCCAGCGGGCGCGGTGAGCGCTTTATTTCATCGGGTGGGCAAGGCAGCAAGCTTGAAGCGCTGATCGTTGGCAAAACTGTTTTGCAATGGACGCTTGATGCTGTAAAATCCACTGGCCTGCCTTGGCATGTAGAAGATGCTGGGCATCCGGGTATGGGCGACAGTATTGCAGCGGCTGTTCGCACTACAAAAGATGCCAACGGCTGGCTGATCTTGCCAGCGGATTTACCGATGATTTCGCCGCACACGATTGAGCGCGTGGCAGAGGCAATGGCTCAGGGTGCGCAGGCTGCTTATCCTGTGTTCGAAGGCCAGCGCGGGCACCCGGTGGGATTTGCAGCATCTATTGGCCTAGAGTTGCAGAATTTAAAGGGAAATCAGGGTGCAGCCATCGTATTGTCTGCGTGGAGTGCTATTGAAATCATAGTGAATGATGCAGGCTGCATCACCGATGTGGATACGCTGGCGCAGCTTGATGCACTGCGGGCGCATGTTCAGACGCGATCTCGATGAGAGATTTCTACGACGACGGCACGCGCCGCTAAGCCCGCAACAATCTGTTCGGCCAAAGCGCGATTTTTACTGTCAAGGTTCGCATCCCATTCGTCAAGCAAATACACCTTGGCATTCGTGCGCATGCTAATCTCTTGCAGGCTACATAGTTGCTTCTCACCTGAAGAGAACCCACTGGAATTAGGTCTGCTCTGCGATGCAGTAGGAGAGTCATGCTCCTCAGATGCTTCCTCTTCAGCCTCTGTGCCCTTCAAAAATTCAAACGAGAGCTTATCGCTCGTTGGCCAATAAAAAGCTTGCGTGCCGAGCCGAGCTTTTAGAGCCACCAGCAAGCTGGATTTGCCCATGCCATTGCTGCCGCGCACGAGAATACGTCCCTTGGTCTGAGTCGTCACTTGGCTCAAGGCGGTATCGATGTTGGCGCAAGGCAGCGTGACGCCGTTACTTGCCAAGCTCACGCCTTCAAAACGAATGCGTTGATCAAATAGCGCGTCAGGCGCAGGCCGCATGGCATCCACCGCGCCGCCAATACGCGTCCACACAGCAAGCAGATCATTCCAGCCCGAGGCCAATCCATGCATGTGATAAGAGAGCTCAATTTGCCGAGGCAAAGTGGCCGCGAGTGCGATCAGCAAAGCACTGTCGCCGATGTTGCGCCCAGCCACCCAAGCCAGATAGGAAAACACCACCACCAATGCAAAAATGCCGCTTAAGGTGGCAATGCCCTCGCGCGTCATGATGGCGCGAATTTGTGCCACCAAAGCGTTGCGAAGCCGCTCTTTGAAGCCAGCATGCCACAGGCGATAGTTATAACGGTTGCCCGCTGTGATGTTGTCCCAAGCGGTGTAGGTGTGCGCCGTCATGCGGTTGGTCTCGCGTTGCTGAGCCAGATAGGTGGCTGCCACAGGCTTGCGAATGAACCATTGCAAAGCCAGAAGTGCTGCGAAGACGAGCGCGTACACAATAGGCAAGCCCGCATCAATTGCGTAGCCCAACACAATCGTGTTGAAGATTAATCCAAAGAACAGCTTGAGATCGGCCTCCAATTCGTAGATGAGCTCAAACAGAATATGGTAAGTCTCGTTGGTTAGAAATGGTTCGACATGCTCGCGTTGCGCTCGATCACCTAACAACGCTGGCGCGTAGCGGTTGTGTTTAGCAAATGAGAGCATGTAACGGCCATACGCGCCAAAGCCTGCGCGCTCAGCAAAAATCCAACTCGTCGCGCCGACGATGTAAGAGGCCGATTGAGCAGCCACAATCCAAGCAAAATCAGAGATCAAAAAATCTTGGTTAGCTACATCTTGGCTGGCTTGAATGATGAGCGCTGTCGTGGCAGCGGCCAAGCCAGCCTCGATGATCAGAAAAATGAGCATCCAGTAAAACGGAGTGCCTAGTAGAAACCCGATAAAGTCTCGGCGTTTAAACGAATGGTGGGGGCTGAAGTCAGAAGCAGTCATGATTTTGGGGAACTTAGTTGACTATAATCATATCTTCGTGTGCGATGTGTCAACCTTAGGGCGGCCACGGCGTTATGAAAACAGCTTGAATCTTGAAGTGGCTTGCCAAATCGAGAAACGAGTCATAGGCGCTAAGCCATCTGGCTTAGTATGAAAATTCACTGAAAGCAGGAGAATCAACATGATGAACGCAACTTCCAAGCCAAAGAAAAGCAAAAAGCCAATGAAAAAAGCTAAGTAATTAGCTGCTTTTGCAATAAAAAACCCGCCAAACGGCGGGTTTTTTATTGCCTACTTCAAGTTCACTTTACGGTGACGTCGATGGTCGCTGCAAAATCTTTGCCATAGCTCAAATGGTAGCCATCTGCAAACTGCATTGTGAGTTTGTATTGACCGGGTGGCAATTTAAGTTCGGCTTCGGTTTGCGCTTTGCCGAAGTGAATGTGTTTGTCATCAAACGGAATGATCTCGCCCGCAGGTTTGCTCATGAGGTTAATCATCACATGATGATGCCCTTTGCCTTTGTTTTGGCCAGCATCCGCAGGTTCAACATCCATGCCCTTCACGCCAAACTTCACTTTGAAAGTCTGGCCAACCGTCGCACCGTTTTGCGGCTCTACAAACCACACGCCTTTGTCGCTCGGCGCTTGATTGGGACTGGGATTGTTCATGCTGGCGCAACCGCTCAGCGCAAAAATAGATGCGGCTGCTAATGAAAACATCACTCGTTTGCTGCTTTTGGAGATGGTTTGCATACAATGTGTCTTTCGGGGTTGAAAATATTGCTGAATAGTCAGTGTGCCACAGCTTGAGTGAGCTCTCCACCGCACTGAGCTAAATCACGATTGATTCAAATTATTTACATTCGCTGCGCTTTGCAGTGCAGATCAGAACACATGTCTCAATACGTTTACACCATGAATCGGGTTGGCAAAATCGTGCCACCCAAACGCCATATCCTTAAAGATATTTCGCTCTCTTTTTTCCCCGGCGCAAAAATCGGCGTGCTCGGCTTGAACGGCTCGGGAAAATCGACGCTGTTGAAAATCATGGCGGGTGTCGATACAGAAATCGAAGGCGAGGCAACGCCGATGCCGGGCATCAAAGTGGGCTA
>JAYSRZ010000081.1:0-6140 GCA_043720775.1 Variovorax sp.
CACCGAAGACTGGGATCAGGAATGTGACGGCCACAGCGCGAGCTGGCCCAGCGCGCTCGATGATTCGGAAATACAAAATATAGGCCACCGCCGTGCAGAAGAACGCTAGCAAAACGATAGCTGCCCACGCAGATAGACCGGGCGCTTTGGCAGGAATCGATATCAAACCGGGAGCGGCGAGAAGAATCGCCGCGCCAATTTGGCTGCCCGTGGCGCTGGCCAGCGGCGCAATGCCAGTGAGATATTTCTTGGTGTAGCTCGCTGCGATGCCGTAGCACAGCGTGGCCAGCAAACAAGCCATCACGGCCATGGCTGGCGAAGCAGCGCCGTCTTTAAAAGTGGCTTTATCCCACGAGAGGGCTGCGACGCCGGCGAAGCCAATCGCTAGGCCAAGCAAGCGCAATTTGGCGGGCTTGTCTTTCAGCCAAAGCCAAGCGACAAGTGCACCCCAGAGCGGCACCGTGGCGTTCAAAATGGAGGTGAGGCCGGTGGTGATGTGAAGCACGGCGAAGGCGAAAAGGGCAAAGGGAATGCCGCTGTTGAGCATGCCGACCAAGAGAATTTTTTTGTAGTTTGCCTTGAGGGCATCGAATTGGCCGCGCCAAATGAGCAATGGCAGAAGGAAGAACGAAGCCAGCAACACGCGCAGGAAGGCTGTGAGGAAAGGGCCGAAGTCTGCTGCGCCTAATTTCATGAGGAGAAAGGATGCGCCCCAGACAGCGGCCAGCAAAGTGAATTCGAGTGCGATGGGCATGGCAGGTTGGATAGATCTAAGTCTAGATAACGCGAAAAACACGAAAAGGCCGCGAAAAATGCAAAAAAGGAAATGAGAAAACGCTCATAGATTGTTAATGAATACACGCCATGGAATCTTGCAAATAACGCATTAAACGCAGATATTTTTCGCGCTTTTCGCGTTCTTTTTGCGTTTTTCGCGTTACCTAGAGAAGGCTTAAATCAACATGCCCTCCAACCGCAGCAATGCCACCTTGCGATCCAGCCCGCCCGCATAGCCCGTGAGCGAGCCATCGCGCCCGAGCACGCGGTGGCAGGGCACGAGGATGCTGATGGGGTTGCGGCCAACTGCTGCGCCCACGGCTCGCACGGCTGCCGGATTGTTGATCTGCTGTGCAATGGCGCCATAGCTCACCGACCCGCCGAGCGGAATGCTCAACAAGGCTTGCCAGACGGCTTGCTGGAATGCTGTGCCACGGCTGAGATCAAGCGGCAATTCTTTGCCGAAATGGAAATCTGTTTTTTTATCTTGCGAGGCGAAATAGGGTGTGAGCTGCTTGAGAGCTGCATGCATGAAACGATGCTCGCCGATTTGCCAGAGCTTCAAATCCGAGAAGTCAGGCAGGTGCTTTTGATCATGAAACCACAGGCCAGACAAGCCCGCATCCGTGGCGGCAAGCCAAGCGTTGCCTAGCGGCGTGGGGAAGCTGTGGAGACAGCTGGGAGCAGATGGGTTGTTCATACTTTTAAGCCTTTTGAGGGGTTAGCCAGCGTATTGACTGCGTGAGGTGCTATTGAATTCATAGTGGCATGTACTTCATGATGCAGGGCGCAGCAGGCCTGCCCATGCGCGAAACACGGCATAGCTGCGCCAAGGTCGCCAGGCTTGCGATGCGAGCTCTGCGGCTCGAGCGCGTTTGGTGGGGCTTTTCTCATCGCGCAAATTAAGCGCGGTGTGCAGCACGATATCGCCCGCTGGAAATGCATCGGGCCAGCGCAGGGCGCGCATGGCGATGTAGTTCGCCGTCCATTCGCCGATGCCGGGGAGCTCTTGAAGTTGCGCAATCACTTGCAAGGGATTCGGTGGTGAATTCAAATTTAATTCGCCACTGACCACGCCTTTAGCCAATTCGATCAAAGCCGTTTGCCGCTGGCGCACGATGCCCAGCTTGCTGAGATCATCAGGCGAAGCATTTGCAAGCGCCACAGGGGTCGGAAAGCAGCACGTGATCTGCGGCCAAGGCGTTTGAATCGGCTGCCCATAGCGCTCCAACAAGCGCTGCGTGAGCGTGCGAGCAGCGGCCACGGTGACTTGCTGGCCAAGAATGGCGCGCGCAGCAATTTCAAAGCCTTCCAAGCTGCCGGGCACGCGCATGCCCTGGCCTGCGTTGAAGGCTGAGCCGAGCGCAGCATCAATGGCTTGAGGATCGGCATCCAAATCAAAGGCAGCACGCAAGCGCGCGATCACAGCCGGCAATGCAGGCGCGAAGGCTTCGCTCATGTGCGCGTGAATGCGGTGGTTCTCGTGATCAATGCCAGCGGCTAGCCAACCACAGATGTTCTTGCCTTGATGCGATATGCAAAAGCTTCGAATCAGATGAATCGGTTTGTTTTTTAAAGAAAAAACAGGGTTTGCCGCCGTACTATCTGCGTGAATTGCTATCAATTCCATAGTATTGAGTTGGCGTTCTTTCCAAAAGCTTAGCAACGCTTGCGCATCAAACGGTGGACGAAACCCGAGCTGAATGCTTAAGAATGCTTGCGTTTCAGAACTCGCTGAACTTGCACTTGCGCCAACTTTGCCTTCTTTTCGCAATCGCGTGGGCGGCATACCGTAATGCTGCAAAAAAGCCGCATTGAAGCTGCGCAAGCTGCCAAAGCCGCTGGAAAGCGCCACATCTGAGATCGGCAGCTTCGTATCCGTGAGCAATGATTTCGCCGCCAGCAAGCGCCGCGTTTGCAAATATTGCAGCGGGCTCACGCCCAAATGCGCTTCCACAATTCTGCGCAAATGCCGCTCGCTCACGCCCACCTTCGTGGCGATCTCAGCCACTGATTCATCCCCGCACAGCGCAGCATCCCCCAGCAATTTCACCGCTTGGGCAGCCAGCATCTTGGAAGCATCCTCTGTGCTCCATACCAACTCATTGCGCTGCGGCGCAAGCTCCGGCCTGCAGCGTAGGCACGGCCGAAAGCCCGCGCTTTCGGCCAACGCCGCATGCGCATAAAACTGGCAATTTTCTCTTTTGGGCGCTTTCACGCGGCACACCGGCCGGCAATAAATCCCCGTTGATGTCACCCCCGTAAAAAACTGCCCATCAAAGCGCGCATCGCGGCTTTTGAGAGCGAGATAGCAGGCGTCAGAGTCGATGGGTAGAGAAGACATGCGGTGATGATACGCCGCTCGGTGATTCAAACTCGCCGTTTTCGGACATGTGAGCTATTGGATAATCGCGCTATGACATCTGAACACGCCATGAATCGCTTTACCTGCATCACCTTCGATTGGGATGGCACACTGTTTGACTCCACGGCCATCATCACGCGTTGCATTCAAGGTGCAGTCGTTGAAGTGGGCGGGGTGCGGCCAACGGACGAGGCGGCATCTTATGTGATTGGCTTGGGGCTCATGCAGGCCCTCGCGCATGCTGCGCCGGATGTGCCTAAGGAAAAATATCCTGCATTGGGCGAGGCTTACAAGCGGCAATGGGCGTTGCATGTGGATGACATTCATTTCTTCGCGGGCACGATGAAGATGCTGCTAGATTTGAAAGCGCGGGGATTCAAGTTGGCGGTGGCCACGGGGAAATCACGCCGTGGTTTGGATGAAGTCTTGCAGCGCGAGCTTGATGGTGTGAAGCTCGAAACGCTTTTTGATGCGACGCGAACGGCTGATCAAACCGCTGGCAAGCCCGATCCGTTGATGCTTCGTGAGCTCATAGAGGAGCTTGATGTGAAACCAGATCGCATGCTCATGATTGGCGACACGACGCATGATTTGCGGTTGGCTCGCAATGCATGTGTGGCCAGTGTGGGCGTGAGCTTTGGGGCGCATGACTATTCTGCCTTCGCAGAGTTTTCGCCTTTGTACGTTGCGCACAGCATGAAAGAGTTGCATGATTGGGTGATTCAAAATGCTTGAAACTTCGACGCCTTCTATCATCCCCATTTGCAGCAGCAATGACTTGCAAAACGGCGGCAAATCAGTGTCGTTTGATGTCAACTACGCCGGGCAAACGTGTACGGCGTTTGCCATTCGCTTCCAAGGCGCTGTACATGCGTATCTGAATCGTTGCACCCACGTGGCGATGGAGATGGATTGGCAGCCAGGGCAGTTTTTTGACGACACGGGCCAATGGCTTTTGTGTTCTACGCATGGCGCAGCTTACAAGCCCGATAGCGGCGAATGCGGCGGGGGCCCGTGTAAGGGAGGTTTGGTAAAGATTACGCTTGTTGAAAGCGATGGGGTGGTGCATTGGCAGACAGCTTACAACTTGAAGCCGTTGGAGTTTTGAGAGCTGTTTGAATAGAACAGCACAAGCGCAGGCGGCACGCTTCACCATGACGCACCGACAACAGCCTTGAAGCGCCGATGAACACAATTTACTAGACAATACAGATATGAACGATACCCCCCCATCCCAAGACAAAACCGCTGCCCCATCCGATATGGACGCCGCTCTGTATGAATCCTTGAAGAAACATCAGCAAAACAGCGATACCGCAGGCATAGAATCTGCGCAGAGTGCTATGAAATCAGGAGTAAGTGCCGGCGCTATTGCTACTGATAAACCGGGCTGGGAACGCGCCACGCTAGAAAAACTGGCCTTCGCAGCACTCAACGAACAAAAAGCCACGCGCCGCTGGAAGACATTTACTCGGCTGGCATGGCTGGCTTTTTTCATCGTGCTCGCGTGGATGATTTTCGGCTCCTCGCGCTCCAGCAGCACAAGCAGCGGCGCGAGCAGCGCGTCGATGCACACCGCAGTGGTGGAAATCAAAGGCGAGATCATGTCGGGTGGTGATTCAAGCGCGGAATATGTATTGGCAGCACTCAAAAGTGCGTTTGAAGACGATTCGGCAAAAGGCATCGTGCTTCTTATCAATTCACCCGGTGGCAGCCCAGTACAAGCGGGCATGATCAATGACGAAATTATTCGCTTAAAAGCGATTCACAAGAAGCCGATCTACGCTGTGGTCGAAGAAACTTGCGCTAGCGCGGCTTACTATATTGCCGTGGCGGCTGATGCGATTTATGTGGACAAAGCCTCCATCGTTGGCTCGATCGGTGTGTTGATGGACAGCTTTGGCTTTACCGGCCTGATGGAAAAGCTGGGCGTGGAGCGCCGCTTGATGACAGCGGGGGAGAACAAAGGTTTTCTCGATCCTTTCAGCCCACAAACCGATGCACAAAAGCAGCATGCGCAAGCCATGCTCAATCAGATTCATAAACAGTTTATTGACACCGTGAAAGCCGGGCGCGGCAAGAAGCTCAAAGAAACGCCTGAGATGTTCAGCGGGCTTTTCTGGAGCGGGCAGCAAGCCATTGAGCTGGGCCTCGCTGATGAAGTCGGCACCTTGGATTCAGTAGCCCGCGATGTGATCAAAGCTGAAGATTTGGTGGATTACACCAAGCGAGAGAATGTGGCCGAGCGACTGGCCAAGCGCTTTGGTGCGGCGATTGGCGAAGGTGCGTTCAAGGCGGCTAAGGCATTGCCGCAGTTGCGTTGAATTCTTTGAATTTGCTTTTGAGACAAGGAAAAACGAGTGAATAAGATTTATCCCAGCGCAGCCGCTGCTTTGCAAGGCGTGGTGCGCGATGGCCAGCTCATTGCCGTGGGCGGCTTCGGCCTCTGCGGCATTCCCGAGGCACTCATCGATGCATTGCGCGACAGCGGCACGAAAAATCTCACCGCGATTTCTAACAACGCTGGCGTGGATGATTTCGGCTTGGGCAAACTTTTGCAAACCCGTCAAATCAAGAAAATGATTTCTTCTTATGTGGGGGAAAACAAAGAATTTGAGCGCCAGTATCTCGCAGGCGAACTCGCTTTGGAATTCACCCCGCAAGGCACGCTGGCCGAGAAACTTCGCGCAGGCGGCGCAGGCATTCCTGCATTTTTTACCAAGACGGGCGTGGGCACGCTGGTGGCTGAAGGCAAAGAGCTGCGCGAATTCGATGGCGAGACGTATGTGATGGAGCGCGCGCTGCTGCCTGATGTGGCTTTGGTGAAAGCGGATGTGGCCGATAAGAGCGGCAATTTGCGATTCAATCTCACAGCGCGCAACTTCAATCCCGCTGCGGCAATGGCTGGCAAGATTTGCATTGTGGAAGTTGAGAAAATCGTCGAGACAGGCGAGCTCGCGCCCGACGATATTCACTTGCCCGGCATCTATGTGCATCG
>JAYSRZ010000082.1:0-18694 GCA_043720775.1 Variovorax sp.
TGGAACATCACGCTGTTTCACTATCGCAATCAGGGTGCGGATTACGGCCGCATTTTGATTGGTCTGCAAGTGCCGAAAGCTGACAACGCCTCCTTTGCATCGTTCATCAAGGCGCTGGGCTACCCTTGTGTGGATGAGACGGCCAATCCCGCCTACCGTTTATTTTTAAAGACCGCCGCATGAGCACGCCCTTGATTCAACTCCCCGAGATCGTCTCAATTCGCACGGGGCTGCCTGCTGTGCAACTCGCCAATAAGCTCCAACACAAGCTCGATCACAAAACCAAGCCGCTCGGCGCTTTGGGTCAACTGGAAGCGCTTGCCGTGCAGCTGGGCTTGATCCAAAAAAGCGAGATGGTGAGCCTGAAGCAGCCGCAGATCGTGGTGTTTGCAGGCGATCACGGCATTGTGGATGAGGGTGTATCGGCCTATCCGCAAGCGGTGACGGCGCAGATGGTGGCCAATATGCTGGGCAAAGATGGCAAAAAAGGCGGCGCTGCGGTGAACGTGCTTGCGCATCAACACAACTTCAATCTCACCGTGGTGGACGCTGGCGTGGCCAGCATCTTGCCTGAGCATCCGCAGCTCTTACAAATGAAAATCGCGCCGAGCACGCGTAACTGTGTGATGGCGCCTGCGATGAGCCAACTGCAGGCCGTGGCGGCGCTGCAAGGCGGCATGGAAGTGGTGCGCTCAATCGCTGGCAACGTGGTGGCATTTGGCGAGATGGGGATTGGCAACACATCGAGTGCGGCGCTAATTCTGTCGATGTTTACGCCAATCCCGATTGAAGATTGCGCGGGGCGCGGCACGGGGCTGACTGATGAGCAGATGAAGAAAAAGATTTTCGCGCTCACGCGCGCTCGCAGGCGGCATCAGGGTGTCAAAAAGCCGTTTGAGATTTTGTGCGCGGTGGGTGGCTTTGAAATTGCGATGATGGCTGGCGCCATGCTGCAAGCGGCTTCCGAGCGGCGTGTGATTTTGGTCGATGGTTTTATCTCGGGTGCAGCGGCTTTGGTGGCTGTTGGCATGGTGCCAGCGGCCAAGGATTACATGGTGTTCACGCATGTAGGCGCGGAGTTTGGGCATCAAGCGATGCTCAAAGCTTTGGCTGCGCTGCCGCTGCTTGATCTGGGCCTGCGCTTGGGCGAGGGCACCGGGGCATTGCTGGCTTGGCCCTTGGTGGTGTCGAGCGCACGGCTACTCAACGAGATGGCCAGCTTTGAATCGGCCGGGGTGTCGCAGAAGGTATAGGTTCCAACTAGGTATCGCGAAAAACGCGAAATGGAAACCGAAAAGCGCTAAAAATACGCAGTGACTAAAATTTAATTTTTCGTGCTTTTCGCGTCTTTTTTGCGCTTTTCGCGTTACCTAGCTCTTCATGACATCCATCAAACACTTCCTCCTCGCTATCCAATTCTTCACCCGCATTCCCATCACGGGAAAACTGGCCGATTGGGTGGGGTTTAGCCCGGAGATGCTGCGTAAAAGCGCGGCGCATTTTGCAGGCGTGGGTTGGGTGGTGGGCAGCGTTGCTGCTTTGGTTTATGTGAGTTTTCAGGCGTTGCTGCCGGGAGCTTATGCACCGTTGATCGCAGCTTGTTTATCAACCGTTGCTACCGTGCTGCTCACGGGCGGCTTCCATGAAGATGGGCTAGCGGATTTGGCCGATGGGCTGGGTGGTTCGTATGACCGTGACCGTGCTTTGGAGATCATGAAAGATTCTCGCGTGGGTGCGTTTGGGGCGATGGCGCTCGTGCTCGCATTGGTGACGAAAATCGCCATGCTTGCCGCTTTAGGCGAGCTTGCTGGTTGGCAGATCGTGATGTTGATCCTTGCCAGTCATGTGGTTTCCCGAGCGTTGCCGATCACCTTGCTTGCGCTCTTGCCGCATGTGGGCGATGCCGCAGGAAGCAAATCCAAGCCACTGGCAGATAGCATCTCACCCGGTGCGCTTTTGAGCAACTATTTTTGGTGTTTTGCGCTGTTGCCCGGCGTATTTATTGCGCAATGCGCTACTGAATTTATAGCGGGCATCGGCTTGGCATTTCTTGCTTGGTGCATCATGTGGTGGCGGCTGCGGGTGCGGCTACAAGGGTTTACGGGCGATGCATTGGGCGCAACGCAGCAGGTATGCGAGATTGCGTTTTTGCTCGGTGCGGCGCTCGTCATTGGCGTGCCGTGAGTGGTTTGTCGGCATGAAGCTTTATCTTGTGAGGCATCCCAAGCCTTTGCTTGAGACGGGAATTTGCTATGGCGCCACTGATGTGATGTGTAGCGAGGCGGCCATCGAAGAAGGCGCACGCAGCTTGCTTGCTGCTTTGCCCAAAGGGCTGCCTATCGTTTCTTCCCCGCTATCAAGATGTGAGCGCCTCACGCAGCTTCTATGCGCCCTAGAGCCTGATTTGTCTTATAAAACGGATGCCAAGCTAACAGAGATGAATTTCGGCGCTTGGGAGATGCAGCGCTGGGATGCGATTGATCGCCAAGAGCTCTCCGCTTGGACGGATGCATTTGCAATATACCGCTGCGGTGGCTCAGGCGAATCGACGGCCATGTTGATTCAGCGCGTGGCGCAGCGGCTTTTAGAAAGCGCGCGCGCTGGCGAAGATCAAATTTGGATCACGCATGCGGGCGTGATCCGCGCGTTGCAATGGCTCTGTGCTCAGCCTTTCGAGCTGTTTATTGCGCTGGCGAGCCGGCCTGATCCCGCCCGGCTTCTTGGGGCATCTCGCGCAGCCGATTGGCCAACGGGCGAGGTGGCCTACTGCCAGGTGCAGCTGTGGGGTTGGCCGGAGAAGTGGCCGTCATCGCCGCTGCTAGAGGCGCTTGAACCGCGCTAGGCGTGGAATTGATAGGCGAGGGCAGGCTGGTGGCCAAATTGGGCTGTGGGGCGATGGGTTGAACCACGGATGGCACAGTGGGCTGCACCATGGATTGGTTTGGCCGCGCTGCCACAGCATTGCCCACCAAAGCGGTAGTGAGCTTGGGCAGCTCCAACGTGAGATCAGGTGCGCCGTCCGGCGATGTGGCGAGCATGGCCTTACCGTTGGATACGCTTTGCAAAATCACACCATCAGCCAGCGTTGAGCCAACGCGGTAGGGGCGAGAGGGCTTGCCGTCCACAGCAATCAGCGCCACACCTTGCCGGCTAGATTTCTGAACCACCACGCCTGTGAGCACAAAGCGGCTGGCCTGTAATGCGCTGGGGGCTGCGGCAGGCGCTGCCGCGCTGCTAATTAACGCTTGACCGCCACCTAAGCCCTTGGCCAAAGCGTTTAAATCGGCTGCGCCTGCTGCCGTTGGCGCAGTGGCCACCGCAGCTGACGCGGGCGCTTGCGGTCCTTTGACAAACTTGAGCGCCCAATACACAGCGCAGCCAGCTGCCAACAGCCAAACAAGAAATGTTGCGAATCGAATCCAAAGGGAGCGTTGCATGCGGCTATTATGCTTGTCTTACCCCAAGCTTTATTATTGACTTATGTATCGAATTCTTAACGCCATTCGCTTTCAGACACAACGCTCATCTCAGCGTGGCTTTACTTTGATCGAGCTGATGGTCGTGCTCGTGATCATCGGTATCTTGGCTGCGCTTATCGTGCCCAATGTGCTCGATCGCGCTGATGATGCGCGGGTTACAGCCGCCAAGACGGATATCAATAATCTCGTGCAAGCTTTAAAGCTGTATCGCTTAGACAATCAGCGCTATCCCAGCGGCGAGCAAGGCTTAGCTGCTTTGGTGAGCAAGCCCGCGGTGGGCGCGATCCCCGGCAATTGGAAACCGTATCTGGAAAAACTGCCCAATGATCCTTGGGGGCGGGCGTATCAATATTTGAACCCCGGTGTCAAGGGTGAGATAGATGTCATGAGCTTTGGTGCGGATGGGCAAGCCGGCGGTGAAGGCAAAAATGCCGATGTGGGCAGCTGGCAATAGACAAACCCCCACGCTACCCCGCTTTGCGAGGTCCGCTGCCCCACGCCGAGGCATGAGCCTCGGCTGCGCCGATGCGTTGGGCGCGACCGCCTTGAGGCGGCTCGGCGGCGGTCAACTGTATGGGGGCGGCTTCACGCTGATCGAGCTGATGGTGGTGATCACGCTGATTGCGATTGCCACGGCGGGCGTGAGTTTTGCGATTCGTGATAACGAATCCACCTTGCTGGATCGTGAAGCGGATCGCTTGAGCGTGATTTTGGAGACGGCGCGCGTGCAATCGCGCAGCTCAGGCGTGGCGCTGGCATGGCTGCCTCTGGCGCAGGGTTTTGTGGTGTTGCCGGCCAGTGAGCTAAAAACGTCACCACTGGAAATAGAAGCTGGCCGCATCAGCCTTTGGTTGTCAAGCGATATGAATGTGCAAATCGTGAGCAAATCAGTTGCGGTGCGCAGCATGCTGCTCGGCGCAGAGCCGATGATTGCGCCGTCTAGCGTGGTGCTCAGCTTGGGAGCGCGTCGCGTGCTTGTGGCCACCGATGGGCTGCGGCCATTCGCGGTGCAGAGCATTGATCAGGCGGGCAAACCATGAAAGCTGCGAGGCAAAAAGGCTTTACCTTGATCGAAGTGCTGGTCGCGCTCACGATTGTGGCCGTGGCGCTGTTTGCTGGCACACAAGCCACCACAGCGCTGGCCCGTTCTTCGCAGCGGCAAACGGATTTGCTGTTGGCGCAAATTTGCATTGATAACGCGTTTTATGCGCTGCGCTTGGCCAAGCTTTTTCCTGATATTGGGGAGCGCGAAGATGAGTGCAACCAAGCCGGGCGCACCTTTGTCGTTCAGTTCAAGGTCATTCCGACCCCTAATCCTGACATCCGAAAAGCGGAAGCCAGCGTACTTGACGCAGAGCAAAAGTACGGTATTTTGCAAGTTTCCACGATCATTGGAAGGTAGCCCATGTTGATGCAAAACAAGTCCGACGGGTTCACGTTGATCGAGGTGATGGTCGCGCTGGTGGTGATGTCGATCATGGCGGTGCTGAGCTGGCAAGGTATTGATGGCATGGCCAAAGCAAGCGCCCAGCATCGCACGCGTTCGGATGAAGTGGCCGCCGTACAAACGGCGCTCTTGCAATGGCGCACGGATTTGGATCACATGATTGACGCCTCGCAAACGCCGCCGCTGGCGCAAGCGACTGCCTCAAGTAGCGCAAGCGTGGCCAAATCCGTCGAGTTTGACAACCGCATTTTGCGCATCACGCGTCGATTCGAAGGCGATGAGCTGCGTGTGGTGGCTTGGGGCAGTGGCACGGCACAAGCGGCCACGGGCAGCAGCGCGCGCCGCCTCCTGCGTTGGGTCTCTGAGCCGATTCGCACGCGAGCGCAATGGCAGGCTGCTTGGGATCAGGCCGCGCGATGGGGGCAAAACGCCAGCGATGCAGATCGCACGCAAGAGGCGGCGCTGATGAATATCGACGAATGGCAGATTTTTTACTACCGCAACAACAGCTGGAGCAATCCTTTGTCTCAAACGGGATCGGCCACGCAAAGCACGGTCAATCCTGATGGTGTGCGTCTTGTGTTGCAGCTTTCGCCAGGTCAACAGCCCGGAGGCAAGTTGTCTCTGGATTGGGCGCAGCCTGTGCTTTGAAACCATGATGCGATTGAAAATATCACAGATGCACGCCGTCAGGCAACAAGGCGCAGCCTTGCTCGCCGCTATGCTGACGCTCACACTGGTGGCAACACTCGCAGCGGGCGCGGCAGCGCAGCAATGGCGCAGCGTGGAGACGGAGCGCGCTGAGCGCGCGCGCGGGCAAGCGGCTTGGTTGCAATTGGGCGCTTTGGATTGGACACGCATTATTTTGCGCCAGGATGCGCGCTCTGGGGGCGCAGATCACTTGGGCGAGCCTTGGGCCACGCCCCTGCAAGAATCGCGCTTATCGAGCTTTTTGGCAGCGGACGCCAACAGCGCGGCCTTGCTCGCAGATCAAGCGATTGACAATGTGTTTTTGTCAGGTCAAGTGCAAGATATGCAAGCTAAATTGAATGTGTATCACCTGACCCAGCCATCGAATTCGGTCACGTCACTTGCGGCTTTCGTCAAGCTGTTTGATTTACTGGGGCTCGATCCCATCGAGCTTGTTGAAATGAATGACAATCTGCGCCTTTCCTCGACCACGGCACCGACCGATCCGGCCGGCGCGAGCGTTGGCTTGTTGCCTCAGAGCTTGGATGAATTGCCGTTGATGGGTCTCTCGCAGGCTAGCTTAGAGCGGCTGCGGCCATTCGTTGTTTGGCAGCCGCAGCTTATGAAAGTCAATATCAATACCGCGAGCGCTGAAGTGTTGTACGCCAGCGTGCCCGGCTTAGATTTGAGCGGAGCGCGTAAAGTCATCGATGGGCGCTTGAAGCAGGTGAAATTTCACTATCAAACTTTGGCAGACGTGGCCACTGTCGTGCCCACCTTGGCTGGCCAATTTACCAGCGGCGATCACAGCACTGTCACTGAGTTTTTCGAAGTCACTTCAAAATTACGTTTTGCCGATGGGGAGCGCAGCACGGTGATGATTGAGCGTGCTGTGGTGGAGCGCAAGGGGCTCAATGTGAAATTACTCTCGCGCGAGAGAGGCAGTTTCCCAGTTGCAGAAGGCGGTAAAACAGCGCAGGAGATCACGGGCGCATTTCGGCAATGACGCTCCAATAACGTACGAATGACCAGTTCAAACGAAAAGCGATAATGATTGCAATCAAACCAGTCCAATGAGCCAACTTCTCGTTACTCTTTCCCCGCCTGACGCAGCCAGCGATGAGTTTGCGTATGCGCTGCTATCAAGCGCCGGTGCGCTTACTTCGCATGGCCACGCTGCGCCAGCTTTGCTGCCCAAGGCGGATGCGGCCACGCTGATCGTGCCGGCTCAGGCATTGTCTTGGCATTTGGCCAGCTTGCCAAAATTACCGCGTGGTAGCTCGGCGCAAAAAACGCATGCGCTGCTTGCTGGCGTGTTGGAGGAGCAATTGCTCGATGATGCGGCGCTGATGCATTTGGCGGCTTGTCCGACGCTTGCACAAGAAGGCAAAACTTGGGTGGCTGCCTGCCATAAAGGGCATTTGCAAGCGGCTGTTGCTGCGCTGCAAGCGGCGCGCGTGCCCTTGACGCGTATCGTGCCAGAGGTTTTTCCCAGCGATGCTGTAGTGATCCATGCCAGCGGCTCCTCCGAGGCGGCGACCATCACGTTTGCTGACGTGCAAGGCGTGCTCTGCTTACCGCTTTCGCAAACGGCGATGTTGCCCGCTTGGCCAGAAACATTGGCGATCAGTGCTGAGCCGGCTGTGGCGGCGCAAGCCGAGCAGGTCTTGGGATCGAGAGTCAATGTGTTGCAAGCCTCGCAGTGGGCGATGCAAGCGGCGGCTGCCGCGCAAGAACGTGGCATCGATCTGGCGCAAGGCGATTTGGCCGTCTCAGGCGGTGGGCGTGTTTGGCAGTCGCTTACTGGCACGCTGCGCGATATGCTGGCCGCGCCGCAATGGAAGCCTGCACGCTGGGGCGTAGCGCTTTTGTTGCTGGCCAATGTGATCGGACTCAATGCTTGGAGTTATAAACAAAACGCTTCCGTGCAAGCCAAGCGGGCGCAGATGAATCAATTGCTGAGCAGTAGTTTTCCTAATGTGAAAGTGGTGGTCGATGCGCCGCTGCAAATGCAGCGTGAGCTTGCAAGCCTGCGACAAGCGCAGGGGCAGCTCAGTGGGCGAGATTTCGAGAGTATTTATGGACGTTTTTCATCAGTAGCGGCCGTCAATACTGCGCCAAGTGCTATTGAATTTCTAGCAAATGAGGTGCAAATTCGTGGCAGCGGATTGCAAGCTTCGCAGCTGGATGCCCTGCTGCCGCGCTTGCAATACGCGGGCTTGGCGGTGCGCAGCGATGCACAGGCGCTGATTGTTTCGCATCGAGACGCAGGCGCGGTTGTCACCAATGCTGCCGCTCAATCCGCAGGAGTTAAGCCATGAGCGCCGCGCGAAATTCTGCGCTGATGGATACGCTGGCCTCTCGCTGGGGCGGCTTGGCTTCGCGCGAGCGTGTAATGGTTGGCAGTGCGATTGCGCTGGTAGCTGTTGCGTTGCTGTGGTGGATCAGCATCTCGCCGGCTCTGAATCAATTGCGCCAAGCCAGAGCCGCAGCGCCCGCGCTCGATGCGCAATTGCAGCTGATGCGTGCGCAAGCTGCCGAGGCTGCATCGCTCAAAGCGCAGCGCTCGCTCAGCTACGATGAATCAGTTCGCAGCTTGGAGGCTGCCGTGAAAACACTTGGCGCTGCAGCCAATTCAGGCGGCACACTCAGCGTCAGCGATGGCAGAGCGAGCATTACATTGCGAGCTGTGAGTGGCGACGCGCTCGCGCAATTTTTGGCGCAGGTGCGCTCCAACGCGCGGCTTGTGCCTAGCGAGCTGCGCTTAAAAGTTGCTGCAACTTCTGCGGGTGCGGCTCCTCCAACGGCCACACCCGCAGCGACTGCAACGACAAACACCGCAGCTGCCACCGCTTGGGACGGTACGATCGCGCTGAGCTTGCCTGCTCGCTGAACGTGCCAAAAAATTAAATCATGAAACGCTCCCGCAACCCAGTAAAGACGACGCATCACGCAGCGCCAGCGTCATGGCGCATCGCCGCGTTCGGCGCGGTCTTGGGCGGTTTGGGTGCGTTGATAGCATTTGCGCCCGCTGCATGGCTGGCGCGGGGCGTGCAAGAGGCTACACGTGGGCATGTGTTGCTCGCTGATGCACAAGGCTCGGTATGGCGTGGCTCCGCGCAACTGCTGCTCACTGGCGGCCAAGGCGCAGCTGATGCTGCCGCTTTGCCGGGCCGTGTCGATTGGACGCTGCGCCCCGGCTGGCAGGGCGCAAAAGCGATGCTGAATTTGCCCTGCTGCGCAACACAAACGATGAAGATCGCCGTGATGCCGAGCTGGTCACAAGTTGCATTGCTTGTAGAAGCATCTAAGGTGAATTTACCTGCGTCATGGCTCTCGGGCTTGGGCGCACCTTGGAACACGCTCGATCCACAAGGCCAGCTCAGTCTGAGCACGAAAGAATTGCAAGTGCAATTCGACACACGATTTACGAAGCTCGGCGGCCAGATCACGCTCGATTTGCTGGGCATGTCATCTCGGCTTTCCACACTCGCGCCGCTGGGAGACTATCGCCTCAATGTCAACGGCGGGGATGTGCCCACGATGGAGCTGCAAACGCTGCAAGGCGCATTACAGCTCTCCGGCTCAGGCCAATTCGTGGGCTCGCGCATCCGCTTCACGGGCGAGGCCAGCGCTGCGCCAGAGCAGCAAGATGCGCTATCGAATGTGCTCAACATCATTGGCCGCCGGCAAGGTGCCAAATCTATTATTTCGCTAGGTTGATTTATGAATAATGTGCTCACTCCTATTTCAATAGCATGCCGCGCAGTATTGATGCCGGCTATCGGTGCTTTTTTCTTGTTAAATGCGTTGCCAGCATTTGCGCAGACACCTGCTGCTGTTGCGCCCGTTGTTGCCCCAGCTGCGCCAGCAGCCCCCGGCGCGGTGCGCAGTGCGCAAGGCATTAAGCTCGATTTCGTCAATGCTGAGATTGCTGAAGTCGCCAAAACCTTTGGCGTGATCATGAATCGCAACATCGTCGTTGATCCGCGCGTCAAAGGCCAGATGAATTTGACGACCGATCGCGCCGTGCCCGTGGCGTCTGCTTACAACCAATTTCTCGCCTCGCTGCGCTTGCAAGGCTTCACGGTGGTCGAAGCTGCCGGCATTTATAAAGTCGTGCCAGAAGCTGAGGCGAAGCTGCAAGGCGGCGCGGTCAATGCGGGGGAAGTCAAAGCCGGCGGCAACACGATCCTCACGCAAATTTTTCGCTTGAATCATGAAAATGCAAACAATTTGGTAGCGATTCTGCGGCCTTTGATCAGCCCAAATAACACGATCAACGTCAACCCCGGCAACAATTCGCTCATCATCACGGATTACGCCGATAACCTGCAACGCATGGCCAAAATCATTGCGGCGCTGGACGTGAGCACCGCCACGGACTTGGAAATTTTTCCTTTGAAGCATGCCTTGGCATCTGATCTTGTGCCGCTGCTCATTCGCTTGAGTGAGTCAGGTGGCAGTGGCGCAGCGCCTGCTGCAGGGCAAGCGGATTCTTCGTTCAAAACCAGCATCCTCGCCGAGCCCCGCAGCAATGCCGTGATCGTGCGGGCGACCAATCCTGCGCGGGTCAATCTCATCAAATCGCTGATTGACAAACTCGATCAAGCACCAGTTCGTACCGCAAATGGCGATGCAGGCAATATCTATGTGGTGTATTTGAAAAATGCGGATGCTGTCAAACTCGCTGCCACACTTCGCGCCGCGATCAGTGCAGAAGGCGGTGGCGGTGGCGGTGGCGGTGGCGGTGGTGGCGCAGGTGCAGGCGCATCGCCTGCCGCTCGCACAGCAGCCGCACCGGGCGGCGCTGCCGCAGCGCCAGTGGCCGCATCCGCTCAGCCCAGCACAGGCGGCCAAATTCAAGCTGATCCCGCAACGAACGCGCTCATCATCACTGCGCCCGAGCCGCAGTATCGGCAGATGCGTGCCGTGATTGATAAGCTCGATCAGCGCAGAGCACAGGTGTTGGTGGAAGTGTTGATTGCTCAGGTCAGCAGCACCAAAGCTGCAGAGTTTGGTATCCAATGGCAGTCGGGTTTGGGCAAAGCTGGCAATTCGGTGGTGGGCGGCATTGGCACGAATTTCAGCGGATCTGGCAATATCCTCGCGCTGTCAACCGCGAGAACGAGCGAGCAACTCGCAACAGCAGCTCAAGGCATCAGCAAAGGCCTTAATCTTGGACTGGCTTTCAAAACCAACGGGGTATACGTGCTCGGCGCATTGGCTAAATTTTTAGAAGACAACAACGAAGGCAATATTTTGTCTTCCCCTAATTTGCTCACGCTAGACAACGAAGAAGCAAAAATCGTTGTTGGCCGTAATGTGCCCTTCGTCACGGGGCAATTCACCAACACAGGCGCCAGTGGCGGTGGCGCCACCAATCCCTTCCAAACCATTGAGCGCAAAGATGTGGGCTTGACGCTGCGCATCAAGCCGCAGATCAGCGAAGACGGACAAGTGCGATTACAAGTCTTCCAAGAAAATTCTGGCATCGAAGGCGACACCACCAGCAACGCCAATGGCCCGACCACCACCAAACAATCGATTGAGACCAACATCATGGTCGAAGACGGCGGCATCTTGGTGCTCGGCGGTTTGGCGGAAGACAGCTTTAACAACGGCGCACAAAAAGTGCCGGGTTTGGGCGATATTCCGCTTTTCGGTAATCTCTTCAAAAGCGAGAGCCGCACACGAGGCAAACGCCAGCTCATGCTTTTTCTTCGCCCCGTGATCGTGCGCGATGCCAGCAGCACGCAGTCGCTCTCACTGGATCGCTACGAGCTGATGCGCTCTGGCCAAAAAGATGTGCAGCCGGCGCCCAGCAGCGTGTTGGGGAGCATCAGCGAAGCGCCTGTGTTGCCGCCGCAAAAACCTGAGGGCACACCGAGCCAATCGCCTGCGCCTTTGGTCTTGCCTTCGCTTCGGGTCAAGCCATAAACGCTATGGCTCGCTACCCATTGCCTTATACGTTTGCTCGCAGCAACCAAGCTTTGCTGGAAAGCGACGAGCGCGGCCTCACGCTCTGGCTGTCAGATGCCACGCCGCGCTCTGCGATTGCAGAAATTATGCGAAAACACGGCTTTAGCACCGTAGATACTGCGCAAAGCGCTATCGAAAAAATAGCGCCTGACGCACTCATCCAACGCATCAGCGCAGCTTATGCGCAAGGCGAATCGAGCGCCGCCAGCGTGGTGAGCGAGGTGCAAGGCGATGCCGATCTCTCGCGCATCATGCAGGAGCTCCCCGCGATTGAAGACTTGCTCGAAAACCAAGATGACGCGCCGATCATCCGCATGCTCAACGCGCTGCTCACGCAAGCCGCGCGAGATGGCGCAAGTGATATTCACATCGAGCCCTATGAGCGCACATCCAGCGTGCGCTTCCGGGTGGACGGCACGCTGCGCGAAGTCGTGCAGCCCAATCGAGCGTTGCATGCCGCGCTGATCTCGCGCCTGAAGATCATGGCTGAGCTCGATATTGCTGAGAAGCGCTTGCCGCAAGATGGCCGCATCAGCTTGCGCATCGGCACGCGTGCGATGGATGTGCGCGTAAGTACTTTGCCTTCTGCGCATGGCGAGCGAGCTGTGCTTCGCTTGCTGGATAAATCTGCTGGCAAGCTCACGCTGGGTGCAGTGGGTATGCAAGGCGAAGTGCTCTCAGAATTCGAGCATCTCATCACGCAGCCACACGGCATTATTTTGGTGACTGGCCCCACAGGTTCAGGCAAGACCACCACGCTGTATGCCGCGCTTTCAAAGCTAGATGCAGCCAGCACCAACATCATGACGGTGGAAGATCCGATTGAATATGAGCTGGGCGGCGTGGGCCAAACGCAGGTGAACGCGAAGATTGATCTCACGTTTGCCAAAGCCCTGCGAGCCATTCTGCGGCAAGACCCCGATGTGATCATGATTGGCGAAATCCGAGATTTTGAAACGGCGCAAATCGCGATTCAAGCCTCGCTCACCGGGCATTTGGTGCTGGCCACTTTGCACACCAACGATGCCAGCAGCGCTGTGACGCGATTGACAGATATGGGCGTCGAGCCCTTCTTGCTGAGCTCTTCACTGCTAGGCGTGCTCGCCCAGCGCTTGGTGCGGCGTTATTGCGCCGTCTGTCATGGCAAAGGCTGTGATACGTGTGGACATACGGGCTACCAAGGCCGCACCGGCATCTTTGAATTGCTGCAAGTCGATGACGAAATGCGAGCGCTGATTCACAATAAATCAGCCGAGGCCAATGTGCGCAGCGCAGCACTTGCCGGCGGCATGCAGCTCATGAAGACCGATGGCGAGCGCTTGGTGCAAAGCGGCATCACGAGCCTCGAAGAAGTTGTTCGCGTCACGCGTGATTAAAAAAGAACATGCCCGCCTACCAATTTGAAGCGCTTGATGCGCAAGGCAATTCGCGCAAAGGCGTGATCGAGGCCGATACGGTGAAATCCGCTCGGACGATGTTGCGCACGCAAGCTCTCGTGCCGATGGACGTGACTGCCGTGATGGGGCAGGGCGCAGCAAATGCGGATGGCTCAGCCAAAAGCTTGGGGCAAATCAATCTGTGGGGCGGGAGAGTATTTTCGAGCACGATGCTTTGCGTGTGGACGCGGCAGATGGCGGGGCTGCTCGCTGCGGGCTTGCCGCTGGAGCGCGCGCTGACTGCGCTTTCCGAAGAAGCCGAAGATGACAAGCAGCGTAACATCGTGGCCGCGCTTCGCTCGGAGGTCAATGCTGGATCGAGCTTTGCAAAAGCATTGAGTCAGCATCCGCAAGAATTCAACGAGATTTATCGCGCGGTGGTGAGCGCGGGCGAAGCATCTGGCCATCTCGATACTGTGCTGGAGAAGCTCGCTGATGACTTGGAAGAAGGCCAAGCATTGAAAGCCAAGCTCATCGGTGCATCGCTGTATCCAGCCATCGTCACGTTGGTGGCCATCATCATCGTGGTGTTTCTCGTCACCTATGTGGTACCGCAAGTCGCAGGCGTATTCGCAGGCAGCAAGAAAGCGCTGCCGCTGCTCACGACGATCATGCTGGGCATCTCTGCATTTGTACGCAGCTATGGCATCTACATGCTAGGCGCTCTTGTTTTGATAGCTGGTACCGCAGTGTATATGCGCTCAATCGACACTTTTCGCTTAAAAATGGATGCAGCATGGCTGCGCGTGCCTGTGGTGGGCAAGCTGGCCAAAGGTTTCAATGCCGCACGCTTTGCGTCCACTCTAGGCATGCTTGCCGGCGCAGGTGTACCAATTTTAAAAGCCTTGCAAGCCGCCGCTGAGACGCTGCACAACCGCGCCATGCGCGCTGATGCAATGGATGCGCTCACCCTAGTGCGCGAAGGCGCGCCGCTGGCCAGCGCGATGCAGCAAAAGAAAAACTTCCCTGGCTTGATCGCGATGTTTGCGCGGCTTGGAGAGCAAACCGGCAAGCTGCCTGAGATGCTGCAACGCGCGGCCAAGCAGCTCTCCGGCGAGGTGCAGCGCAGGGCGATTGCGCTGGCCACCATCCTTGAACCGCTGCTGATCGTGGTGATGGGTGTGGTGGTGTTGCTCATCGTGCTGGCCGTGCTGATGCCGATCATTCAGCTTAATCAATTGGTGAAATAAATGAGTGAATCGCTAGATAACAGATTGGTAGTTGCAATTTCTTCAAGAGCATTATTTGACCTCGAAGAAGAAAATCGACTGTTTGAGGAAACTGACGATACGGCCTATATGGCACTACAGGCGCAAAAGATTGAGGAGCCTGCCTCGCCAGGAGTAGCTTTCTCTTTAGTTAAAAAGCTTTTGGCGTTTAACGATGCGCAGTCGTCCGATTCGTCAACTCAGAAGGTCGAAGTTGTTGTGCTCTCGCGGAACGATCCGGTCAGCGGTATACGAATAATGAAAAGTGCCGAGCATTACAACTTGCCAATTACACGTTGTGCTTTTACCCGTGGGCAACCTCCGTGGCACTATTTGAAGCCGATTAAGGCGAACTTGTTTTTGTCTGCTAGAAGCGAGGATGTAAGAGCCGCACTTAGCAATGGGTTTCCTGCTGCTACCGTCGCTACACATTCTGCAAAAGGAAGTCAGAACTATCCAAACGAGGTTCGAATTGCATTTGATGGCGATGCCGTTCTTTTCAGTGACGAGGCCGAGCGTGTTTACAAGGAAGGTGGTATTACCGCGTTCAGAGATCACGAGGTCGCCAAGGCTATGCAACCGTTGCCACCAGGCCCGTTTAAACCCCTTTTGGACGCACTTCACCGCTTGCAAAAGCATGGCACGAACAATATGCGCCTCAGAACCGCACTGGTTACTGCTCGGAATGCGCCAGCTCACGAGCGCGCAATTCGTACGCTCATGGCATGGAACATTACTATCGATGAAGCGATGTTTCTCGGCGGTTTAGACAAAGGCGAATTTCTGCAGGCATTCGATGCTGATTTTTTCTTCGATGATCAAGTTGGTCATGTGCAATCCGCTGCCGATCATGTGCCGGCAGGGCATGTTGAGTCTGGCGTTCGAAACGTTTGAATTTCCGTTGCGCGAAAGGCGCAAAAGTTACGCGAAAGACGCGAAAAATACGAATTAGTTTTTTCAAACGATGCGTCTTTTTCTTGGCGATCCTCATGGCATTTTCTTTTTGGTATTCCTTTCGCGTAAATTTAGCGTCTTTCGCGCTCGGAAATTGGTCTTTGGTTCTCTGTCCGATACAAGACAAACTGCCGTAAACCCCGTGGCGGCGCGGTTTTTGCTCTGCTAGCATCATTGCTTCTTCAAAGAACATCGATGTTTGCATTTATTCTCCAGCGCCTCATCCAAGCCGTGATCGTCATGATTACGGTGGCTTTCATTGCTTTCATGCTGTTTCAGTATGTGGGCGACCCGGTGGTCTTCTTGCTCGGCCAAGATGCCACGCCGGAGCAAATTCGTGAGTTGCGCGCTGATTTGGGGCTGGATAAATCTTTTATCGTGCAGTTTGGCGCATTTTTGGGCAATGCGGTGCAGGGCGAGTTTGGGCTTTCTCTGCGCCAAGGCGCGAAGGTCTCGCGGCTGCTGGGTGAGCGCTTTCCGGCGACGTTTGAGCTCGCGTTTGTTGCAGCGGGTATCGCGTTGTTGGTCGGCATTCCGATGGGCGTGTATGCGGCGCTGCGCAGAGGTAGTTTCTTGAGCCAAGTGTTTATGACGATCTCTCTGCTGGGTGTGTCGCTCCCTGCTTTTCTTGTTGGTATCGGCTTGATCTTGATTTTTGCCGTGGGGCTGGGCTGGTTTCCCAGCTTCGGGCGCGGTGACGTGGTGCAAATTGGCTGGTGGAGCAGCGGGCTACTAACGGCCAAGGGCTGGCACCACATCGTGCTTCCAGCGATTACTCTGGCGATTTTCCAGCTCACGTTGATCATGCGGCTCGTGCGCGCCGAGATGCTAGAAGTGTTGCGCACGGATTACATCAAGTTTGCACGCGCTCGCGGGCTCTCCAATCGAGCGATTCATTTCGGCCATGCGCTCAAGAACACACTCGTGCCCGTGATGACGATCACGGGCTTGCAACTCGGCGGCTTGATTGCGTTTGCCATCATCACCGAGACAGTTTTCCAGTGGCCGGGCATGGGCTTGCTATTCATTCAAGCGGTGACGTTTGCCGATATCCCTGTGATGGCGGCTTATCTGTGCATCGTAGCGCTGATTTTTGTGGTGATCAATTTGGTGGTGGATTTGCTGTATTTCGTGGTCGATCCGCGCTTGCGGGTTGGCGGCAAGGGGCATTAAGAGATGCTTGCTCCGCTACTCAAAGCCAACGGAAGTGCCTTCGCGCACATTCGCAATTTTCATCCCGAGCTCACCGCCTTTCGCCGCGATTTGCATGCGCATCCGGAGCTTGGCTTTGAAGAAATTTATACGTCAGGCCGCGTGCGCCAAGCATTGGAAGTGTGTGGCGTCGATGAGATCCATACTGGCATTGGAAAGACGGGCGTAGTCGGCATCATTCATGGAAAGCAGAAATCTAATCGCATGATTGGCCTACGTGCAGACATGGATGCGCTACCGATGACTGAGCATGGCGATGTCGCTTGGAAATCTGTCAAACCCGGTCTGATGCATGGCTGCGGGCACGATGGGCATACGACGATGCTGACCGGCGCTGCGCGCTATCTCGCAGAAACTAGAAATTTCGCGGGTACAGCGGTGCTGATCTTTCAACCCGGCGAAGAAGGTTATGCGGGCGCAAAGGCGATGATGGAAGATGGTTTGTTTGAGCGTTTTCCTGTCGAGGCTGCTTACGCGATGCACAACTGGCCGGCCATGCGTCCGGGCGAGATCGGTGTGAACCCCGGGCCGATGATGGCTGCTGCCGATCGCATCACGATCAAAATTACGGGCAAAGGCGGGCACGGCGCGCATGCGTACCTCACGATTGATCCCGTGCTCGTGGCGGGGCACATCATCACGGCCGCGCAGAGCATTGTCTCGCGCAATGTCAAGCCGGTGGATGCAGCAGTGATCAGCATCTGCGCGATGCAAGCGGGTGATTTACAAGGCATGAGCGTGATTCCGGGCGAGACGACTTTGGTAGGCACGGTGCGCACATTTAGCGCGGCAGTGCAAGACATGATCGAGAAGCGATTGAACGAGCTGTGCAGCGGCATCGCGCAAAGCTTCGGCGCAACAGCCACCGTGCATTACGAGCGTATTTATCCAGCCACGATCAACACGGCGCGTGAGGCTAAGTTCGCGGCTGACGTAGCAGCAAGTCTTGTTGGAGAAAATTACGTGCATCGCAACATGGAGCCCAGCATGGGCGCGGAAGATTTTTCTTTCATGCTGCAAGCCAAGCCCGGCGCTTATCTGCGCCTTGGCCAAGGCGGTGAAGGCAGTTGCTTCTTGCACAACAGCAAATACGATTTCAACGACGAGGTGCTGCCATTGGGCAGCGCTTTGTTTGCGAGTTTGGTGGAGCAGGCGATGCCTTGCTCGGTTTAGTTTGATTTAAAAGGAGATTGATATGTTTTCAATGAAAAAAACGGTAGTAGGCGCCGTATTACTTGCGTCAGCAGCTATGATTTCTGTAGCAAATGCGAAAACTATTCGCATCGGCAATCAAGGTGATGCGCTCTCGATGGATCCGCATTCGCTCAATGAATCGCTGCAACTCAGCGTCACAGGCAATGTGTATGAAGGCCTCACGGGGCGCAACAAAGATCTGAGTCTTGCGCCGTTGCTTGCCACAAGCTGGCAGCAGACCTCGCCGACCGTGTGGCGCTTTAATCTCCGTAAAGATGTGAAATTCCATGACGGGACGCCCTTCACCGCTGACGATGTGGTCTTCTCTTTCCAGCGCTCCGGCGGTGATGGCTCGGATATGAAGAGCTACACCAATGATGTGAGCGAGATCAAAAAGATCGACGCCCATACCGTTGAGTTCATCACCAAAGCACCGTTCCCGATCCTGCCTGAAGTGATCTCGCTCGTGTACATCATGAGCAAAAAATGGAGCGAAGACAACCAAGCCACCAAGCCGGTGGATCGCCGCAAAGGCATTGAGAATGCTGCGTCATTCAAAGCCAACGGCACAGGCCCATATCGCGTGCGCGAGCGCCAGCCCGGCATCAAAACCTCGTTTGCCCGCAGCGGCAATTACTGGGGCAAAGTTGACGGCAACGTGACGGAAATTGTCTACACCCCGATCACCAATGACGCAACCCGCGTGGCTGCGTTGGTATCTGGCGAAATCGATGTGATGGAGCCGGTGCCCGTGCAAGACGTGGCGCGTGTGAATGCGAGCGCCAATGCCCGTGCTATGCAAGGCCCTGAGCTGCGCACGATTTTCCTCGGCATGGATCAAAAGCGCGATGAGTTGCTGTATTCCAGCGTGAAGGGCAAGAATCCTTTCAAAGACAAGCGCGTGCGCCAAGCTTTCTATCAAGCGATTGATATTGAAGGCATCAAGCGCACGGTTATGCGCGGCGCAGCCAATCCGACGGCGCTGATGGTTGGCCCCGGCATCAATGGCTTTGATGCGAACATGAACAAGCGCTTGCCTTACGACACGGAAGCCGCCAAGAAATTGATGGCAGACGCTGGTTATGCAGCAGG
>JAYSRZ010000083.1:0-48911 GCA_043720775.1 Variovorax sp.
TGCGCAGATTCTATGCCGGCTATCGGCCTATTTGACATATAAAACATCAATGTGTGCAAAACCATCTGTGCATGCGCCAACTCTTGCCCCACAGGCGCACCATCTTCGCAATCCAGAGTCACATCCATGACGCAAGAGCCGAACTCTTCGATGAGCTCAGCTTGCAGAGCCAGGGACTTTTTCATGCGGGCTTCCACGCCGCAGTAATGATCAACCACAGGCAGCTGGAACGCAGCTGCAGATGAGCCGAGGAGTACTTCGCGGGGATGCATTTGATTTGAGAGAAGTAATTTAACGAGCCGTAGCGAGCGGGTGTCAGGCTAGGCGCGGAGGGCTTCATAAACCGCAGCGTACCGAAGAGTACGTGAGGATTTATGTAGGCATCCGCAACGACGCATCACACCCGCGCAGTAGGCTTAGACAAGATGAGCCACGCCAGCTTGCTCGTCGGTCAGCTCTTTCAGCGTCAAGTTGATGCGCTCTTGGCTGAATGCGTCAATGGCCAAACCTTCAAAAATCTTGTATTCGCCGCCTTCGCAGGTCACGGGGAAGCCAAACATCACGTCTTTTGGAATGCCGTATTCGCCATTCGATGGGATGCCCATCGTGACCCATTTGCCGTTCGTGCCCAGCGCCCAATCGCGCATGTGGTCAATCGCTGCATTGGCGGCCGATGCTGCGGAAGACAAACCGCGCGCTGCAATGATGGCTGCGCCGCGCTTGCCCACGGTTGGCAAGAAGGTGTCTGCATTCCACACTTGATCGTTGATCATGTCTTTCACCGATGCACCGCCGATGGTGGCAAAACGATAGTCGGCATACATCGTGGGCGAGTGGTTGCCCCACACGCAGAGTTTTTGAATGTCGCCCACGGCTTTGCTGGTTTTGGCAGCGATTTGCGAGGCGGCGCGGTTGTGATCGAGGCGCAGCATGGCGGTGAAATTCTTGCGTGGCAAATCGGGGGCGCTCTTCATGGCGATGTAGGCATTGGTGTTGGCGGGGTTGCCCACCACGAGCACGCGCACGTTGCGTGAAGCAACTGCGTTCAGCGCCTTGCCTTGTGCGGTGAAGATCGCACCGTTGATCGACAAGAGTTCTGCGCGCTCCATGCCAGGGCCGCGCGGGCGTGAGCCTACGAGCAGGGCGTAATCCGTGTCTTTGAACGCGGTCATCGGGTCAGAATGCGCTTCCATGCCCACGAGCAAGGGGAAGGCGCAATCTTCTAATTCCATCATCACGCCCTTGAGTGCGTTTTGTGCTTTCTCATCAGGGATTTCAAGCAATTGCAAAATCACAGGCTGATCTTTGCCCAGCATTTCGCCAGAGGCGATACGAAACAACAGGGCATAGCCAATTTGGCCAGCAGCGCCGGTGACGGCTACGCGAACGGGTTTCTTGCTCATGGGAGGCTCCTAGGTTTGAAGATGAAAAAACGAAAACTGGCTGATGAAACGTCTCGGTAACTTGTCGCTTTCAAGGCGTTCCAGCAAAGCCCTAGAGTTTACCCTCGAAAGCGCTGCATGGGCATTTTGTCTTATGTCTTATATAAGATAAACTAGTGAAAATTCAAGGATCTCCGCAAGCCATGGCTATTTCCCCGGACGCATACGATGCGCCCACCCTCGCACCGCTTTTCACCCCGCTATACAGCCAGATCAAAACTCTGATCTTGCAGAGCTTGCAGGCGGGCGAGTGGAAACCGGGCGAGGCGATTCCAAGTGAAATGGATTTGGCGGCGAGATACCGCGTTAGCCAAGGCACGGTGCGCAAAGCTGTTGATGAACTAGCCGCTGAAAACTTGGTCAACCGTCGCCAAGGCAAAGGCACGTTTGTGGCCACGCATGAAGAACAGCAAGTGCAGTTTCGCTTTTTGAAGCTCGTGCCTGATGATGGCAAGCCTGGCAGTGAAGGCCCAGCAGAGCGAGAGATTTTAGAATGCAAAAAGACGCGAGCCGCGGCTGAGATCGCCAAGCTGCTTGGCATGCGCACGAGTGACGCAGTATTGCAAATCCGCCGCGTGCTCGGCTTCAAAGGAGTACCCACGATTTTGGAAGATATCTGGCTTCCCGCCGCAGCGTTCAAAGGATTAACGGCAGAGCATTTGGCTCTCTACCCCGGCCCTTCGTATGCGCTGTTTGAGACCGAATACAACATCCGCATGCTCAGAGCTGACGAAAAAATTCGCGCTTTGTCGGCATCAATAGAGCAAAGCTTGCTATTAAAAGTGAAGCAAGACACGCCCTTGCTCTTCGTCGAGCGCGTGGCCTTTACCTACCGCGACACCCCGATGGAGCTGCGGCGTGGCTACTACCGCACCGATACGCACCACTATTTCAACACGCTGAATTAGCCTTTTTTCTCGCATCCGCGACTTGAGGTTCTTTGCAAGCAACGATCTCGCGGATAAGGTGTTTTTTCTAAAATTGATGTCACCATTTTCTCGTAGAACTCTACATCGCGAGAGCCTGAATACACATCATAAACTTCATCGTTAACAAAGATAACAACTTGTGGCGAGCCGCCAATTCCAGCAGTAGCAATTCTCATCTTATCGCCTAGTGGCTTAACACGGCCAGGTAAAAAGAACCCGCTGGGAACGGGAGAACTGACGGTTTTTGTGACAAACGTCCACTCCAGTTTAGAAAAAGCAGGCGATTTCTGCAATATCGGAAATTCGAGGCCGCGAAAAGTAATGCACGGAGGACAGTCGTTACCGCCAAAATAGACTACGTGAATATGCTGAGGCTTATTTTCAGCAGGTTGCATTGTTTTTGACGCATCTTGCGCTACCGCTATTGAGTGAGATAGAGCTATTACGCAAACCGCTAAAAACAGTTTTTTCAATAATATGTAAACTGGCATTTTCTATTTCCTTGACTTTAATCTCACATTTTCTGTTTGCATTCTACATGTGAGCCATTCAACCGCCAGCACGCTAACTGATGACTTTGAAGCACCGCTAGAGGCGCAAATGAGCACGTCTTTGAGTCGCTAAATTGCCCTCTAGTCTTTCGGCTAAGCTACTGTAGTCTGCTCGGCTCACACCGCAACTTTGAAAGTGTTTTTGCCAACCATTGACGACGTTGACTACGCGCACGACTTGTGCATTAGCCTCAAGCGCAGTCAAGCCGAAAAGTAGACATTGGCTCATCGCGTTATCCAAGCTGGATTCGTTTCCTTCCAAACCCACGCCGAATTCTTGCCGACCTTGGCCTGAATTGGTAGGCAACACGTCGTAAGCTGGAGACAGGCGCAAGCGGCCAAAGCGGGTGGGCTCGGTGACCAAGAGAGCATGGTTTTTCTCATGATCATCAGTGTTGTCGATCAAGATGTTGAACACCATGCGTCGAAACAGCTCATGCATGTCTTGTTGATTGATCCCATCTTTCGATATGCCGGCGCGGCGCAGCAATTGCGCGAGCGCGGGGTAGCTCAAGTCGGCCGTTTGAGCATCGGCTGATTCTGCATAAAGCGCCGTACCAGCCGAGATGCAATGAATGCGCTGGCCTCCTGCACGATCAAAGCGTTTGACGAGCAGCGCATGCTCGCCCGAGAGGCGCAGTGCCCTAGTCTCAGCCACGCGAATGCCGGCTTTTGCAGCTAAAGTCATTGCGGCATGCTCAATCAAGGGCACATCAATCGGCTCGCCATTGAAAAACTTGATCACCCATTGCTCACCATCGATCTCAATCAAGGCCTTGGGCTTAGCGCCGCCAAAGCTGCCACCTGCTAAGATCATTTGCTGCTCTAGCGCAGTGATGGGCTCTTTTGCGCTGATTTTGGCTGCCACTTCACTCAGAGCTTGTGCATCGGCTAATCGCGGTAGTGGGCTACGTGGGCGAGGGGCGTATTCTTCGCTGGAGGTGGATACGCCTAAAGCACCAAAGCGATCATCGCCCGCGTAATACAAATACTCCATGAGCGAGAGGCGAGGCGGCTTGTCAATGAACTGAATCACGCGCTCGCCCCAGCGATCGGGCCGCGCATCGTCTATCGCGCCTGCAGCCAAGCCTCTGCCTCGCGGAAAATGCTCGGCATCGATCAATGGCAAATCTTCGCTCAGTGGGAAGCCTTGCGCTAGCCATCTCGGCGCATAACGAAGAGATACGCCTTTGCCTACGGCCATGAACTGCAAATCGCCCACGAGCCGGGGGGATAAAGGATCGCCCAGAAACCATAGGCTGAGCGCATCGAATGGCGCAAGCAAGGGCTTGGGCTTGGGTGTGTTCACGGTGCGTTGCTCGATTTCGCTTGGCTGCGTGCGAGCTTAGAAGCTGCTGAGGCTTGCGCACGCCCTTTGCCCAGTTGCACGGCAGCTCTTACATCCAGCTCCAAAGCACCCCGATCATGCTCAGGCGCGGCCAACTCAGTCAGCGCCGCACTGCGCCCTATGAGCCAAAGCGCGGTGGTATACAAGCCGATGCCTACGCCTGCTTCGCCCGCTTCCATGCGCATGAGCGTAGGCACCGATGTGCCAATACGTGCTGCCCACGAGGCTAATGATTCTTTGCGCCGCAGCCGCGCCACTGCCAAGTCTGCGCCTAGCTTGCGCAGGCCAGCGGCTGCGGCGGGAGGCATGTGGGATAGCGCAGCAGGAGACTTTGGCATAACAAAGATTATATCAATTAAGCAATTTTTGTAAATATCTTTGTTTATATTTATTGAATATTTTCCATCAAACCAAGATACCAATCTTCTGGCAAACTGCTGTCATGCCGGATAAAAAACAATCAAGCGCTAACTTCAAAGGTAACAAATCCTATTTGCCGAGCAAGCCCTGTGTGACTTGCGGCAAGGAGATGACTTGGCGCAAAAGCTGGGAGAAGAATTGGGAGAGCGTGAAATATTGTTCCGAGGCTTGCAGGCGGGCAAAATCGGGTTGATATATTGAATATCGTATAAGTTGTATACGTTTGGCCAAATAAAATACGGTATTGCAAAAAAGGTAATGAATTCATGAGCCAAGTCACCAATACTGTTCGCTTTGTCTTAGACGGACAAATCGTAGAAGCCCAAGGCAAGCGCCGCACGACGACTGTGCTGGATTTTTTGCGCGAAGGCTTGGATCGCAAGGGCACGAAAGAGGGCTGCGCGGAGGGCGATTGCGGGGCTTGCGTGGTGCTCGTGGGGCAATTGAACGCAGTAGGCACAGGTGTTGACTATGTGCCTGTGAACTCTTGCATGCAGCTCCTGCCTTCGCTCGATGGCAAATCCCTCAAAACTGTCGAAAGCTTAAAAAAATCTGACGGCACGCTGCATCCGATTCAAAAAGAAATGGTCGACTGCTTTGGCTCGCAATGCGGCTTTTGCACGCCGGGCATTGTGATGTCGCTCACGGGCATGGTGCAGACTAATGCTTGCCCAAGCCGTGCGCAGGTCAACGATGCACTGTCTGGCAATCTCTGCCGCTGCACGGGCTACAAGCCCATCATTGACGCAACGATGAAGGCTTGCCAGCGGCCAGCGGCTGAGCTCAAGATTGAAGACGGATCAGACGTTGCTTTGCTCAAAGAAATTGCTCGCGATAAACAGCCAACTTTGGGGCTCGAGGGCCAGATCGTGATTCAGCCTGTGGTGCGCACGAAAAAAGGCAGCGAGTTTGTCTCGCCATCCACGGTGGATGAAGTCGCTCAATATTTGAAGGATTACCCTCAAGCCACGCTGCTCGCTGGCAGCACGGAAATCGGTTTGCAAGTGAATAAGCAGTTTGCGCGGCCTGAGAACATTTGCTATTTGGGCAATGTCTCTGAATTGATGGCGGTGAAAGAAACTGCTGCGGCTTGGATGATCGGCGCAGCCGTTCCTCTGGAGCAAGTGATGAATTTGGTGAGCGACTCTTACGCAGATTTCGCCGAAGTGCTGCGCCGCTTCGGCTCGCCGCCGATTCGCTCGACCGCCACACTTGCCGGCAATATTGCCAACGGCTCGCCAATTGGCGACACCATGCCTTGCCTGATGGCTCTTGGCGCTCAGCTGCATCTGCGCAAAGGCGATAAAAAGCGCGTGGTGGCACTCGATGCTTTCTACACCGGCATGAAAACCAATGTGATGCAAGCCGGCGAATTCATCACCGCGATTGAGCTGTCCAAGCCGAAAGCGGCCAGCAAATTTAAGGCACACAAAATTAGCAAACGCTTCGATCAAGACATCTCGGCCACTTGCGCTGCGATGAGCTTTGAATTATCGAACGGCAAGCTGAAAAATGTCAAGCTCGCCTACAACGGCATGGCGCCAGCGCCTTGCCGTGCCCCGAAGATCGAGGCTGTTCTCGAAGGCAAATCACCATTCGATGTAAAGGCCGCAGAGATTGATGCAGCGATCACGGCGAGCTTCCCTGCGCGAGATGGTCTGCGTGCGACATGGGCCTATCGCTCACTCGTCGCCCGCAATCTCGTGCTCGAATTTGTGGAATCTGCCAACCCAGTTATGAAGGAAGCCGCGTAATGAATGCTCCAACAACACTCAAGCAGTTGATGCCTGCCGCTACCGAAGGGGCTTCCACAAGCCCGCAAGCAGAGCAGGGCACAAACCTCATTCACGAATCCGCACATCTGCACGTCACGGGCGCTGCGGTTTACACCGACGATATCCCCGAGCTGCGCGGCACGCTGTATGCAGCGATCATCATGTCGCCGGTCGCGCATGGCGAGTTGATTGGCGACGGCATTGATCGCGAAGCGATTCTCTCGATGCACGGCGTGGTTGCGGTCTATACCGCCAAAGACATTCCCGGTGAAAACAATTGCGGCCCGATCGTTCATGATGATCCGTTTCTCGCTGCAGGCAAGGTTGAATTCCTCGGGCAAGCAGTGGCGGTGGTCGTGGCCAAGGACATGCTCTACGCGCGCGAAGCCGCCAATCATGCCAAAGTGCTTGTGAAAGAGCTGCCTGCGATTCTCACGATTGAAGAAGCGCTTGAAGCGCAATCCTTCCTTATGCCGGCCAAGGGAATTACGCGCGGCAAACCGGCCGAGGCCATTGCCGCCGCGCCCCACAAATTGAGCGGGTCAACATATTGCGGCCAGCAAGAGCAGTTTTATCTCGAAGGCCAGATCACGTATGCCGTGCCGCGTGAAGATGATCAGCTCACGCTTTATGTTTCAACGCAACACCCCGATGGCAATCAGCGCGAAGCCGCTGCCGCGCTGAACTTGACGACCAAAGACGTAGAAGTCATCTGCCGGCGCATGGGCGGCGGCTTCGGCGGCAAAGAAGGCAATGCCTCGATCTTCTCGCAATCCGCCGCGCTTGCTGCACACAAATTGCAAAAGCCCATCAAGCTGCGCGTCAACCGCGATGACGACATGATGATCACTGGCAAGCGCCATGATTTTCGCCATGATTACACCGTGGGCTTTGACGATGAAGGCCGCATCTTAGGCGTCGATTTCATGCTCGCATCGCGCTGCGGATACAGCATGGATTACTCCGGCCCGGTGAACAACCGCGCTGTCTTGCACATTGATAATTGCTACTACCTGCCGAACCTTAATATCATCAGCCACCGCTGCAAAACCAATACGCAAAGCGCCACTGCTTTCCGTGGCTTCGGCGGGCCGCAGGGCATGTTTGGCATTGAAACGGTGATTGAAGAAATTGCGCAGACGCTGGGTAAAGATGCGCTCGATGTGCGCAAAATCAATCTTTATCAAGAGCCTGCTGCCTCTGGCAACGCGGAGAGCATGACCACCCAATACGGCCAGAAGATTGAAGATTGGGTCGGCGATAAGCTGATCGCGCAAGTGGAGGCCGAATCTAAATACCGCGAGCGCCGCATAGCCGTCAACGCATTCAACGCAGCCAACAAAACCCGCAAGCGCGGCGTCGCCCTCGTGCCCCTCAAATTCGGCATCAGCTTCACAGCCACCATGCTCAACCAAGGCGGCGCGCTGCTCAATATTTACATGGATGGCTCGGTGAGCGTCAACCATGGTGGCACGGAAATGGGGCAGGGCTTAAACACGAAGATGCAGCAAGTCTGCGCTGATGGCTTGGGCATATCCACAAGCTTCGTGCGAGTCACCGCCGCGGATACACAGAAAGTGCCCAACGCTTCTGCCACCTCCGCATCGAGCGGCGCAGATATCAATGGCGCAGCAATCATGAATGCTTGCGATCAAATGCGCGCACGCCTCGCTCCTGTGGCCGCGCGTATGTTGCAATGCGAGCCCAATGCTATTAAATTCATAGCTGGTCACGCAGTATCCACGGGCGGAAATGGCCAAAATGATCATGAAAAATCTGTGGAATGGACGAAGGTCATCAAGCAAGCATGGCTAGACCGCGTGGGGCTCTCAGTCGCCGGCTTTTACATGACGCCCGAGATCGCCTATGACTTCGAGACGCTGCAAGGTAAAGCGTTTTACTACTTCTGCTACGGCGCAGCAGTCAGCGAAGTAGAGATCGACACGCGCACCGGCGAGCTCTGGCTCAGAGCCGTAGACATCGTGCACGACGCCGGCCAAAGCATCAACCCAGCGATCGACATCGGCCAAATCGAAGGCGCGTACATCCAAGGCATGGGCTGGCTCACGATGGAAGAATGCGTGTGGGATTTGAAGGGCAAGAAAACAGCCGATGGCTTCAGCGGACGCGGAAAATTCCTAACCCACGGCCCCAGCACCTACAAAATCCCCGTAGCCAGCGATGTGCCCGAGCATTTCAACGTGAAGCTGTTCGACAACCAAAACCTAAAGCCCACGCCCTTCCGCAGCAAAGCCGTCGGCGAGCCACCGCTCATGCTCGCTCTATCGAGCTACTTCGCAGTGCGCGATGCGGTCAGCGCCAGCGCAGATCACAAAAAGCGAGTTGCCTTCAAAGCCCCGGCCACGCCAGAGCGCATTTTGATGGCTTGTGAGGCGTTAAAAGCGGCGTAACTGGAGTTCGTGGGGGTCGTGGCCATTACGGCGTTTCTGATAACATCGCCGATGATATGAAGAATTCGCCCGAAATCGTGTTGGACACCAATGTGCTGGTCAGTGCCTTGCGCAGCAGCTTGGGGCCTTCGTTTGCATTGGTGCAAGCTGTACGGGATCAGCAAATCACTTTGCGCTGCAGTCCAGCTTTGTTTTTGGAATACGAAGATGTTCTCAATCGTGCGGAGCAGTTGAGCAGCTTCGGATTAAGCGCTGCGGATATTGAAGTGGTGTTGGCTGATCTGGCAACGTATGTCAAGCCGGTCATCACCCATTATCAATGGCGGCCTCAATTGCGCGATCCTTCCGATGAGATGGTGTTGGAGGCAGCAGTCAACGCTCCGGGCTCAGTCATCGTCACCTACAACCTGCGTGACTTTTCACCCGCAGCGAACTTTGGCATCAAGGTTTTTAATCCCGAGCAAACTTTTCGCTATTTTTCTTTTTCCCGGCCCACACTGAAAGGAAATCCACTATGAGCAGCTACGCCCTACGTCTCCCCGAATCCTTAAAAGCTGCGTCCAAGCGAATTGCCGCCGAAGACGACACCACCATGAATCAATTCTTTGTAGTCGCTATTGCAGAAAAAATCAGTGCGATGGAAACAGCCGATTTTTTTGAGCGTCGCAGTGCTAATGCATCTAAAGCCAAGGCGGATAAAGTGTGGGCCAAAGTTGGCAGCAAAATGCCACAGCGGCAAGACCAATGGACATCAGAATCCTGATTTGATCTTTGCGATATTTGAAAGGTACGTGCTTGAAAAATATGATGGCGAAAGACCTGAGCCCTAAATGTGTACAAATCGCAAATTTCGTTGAAACCAAATAATCAATCGCCTTACAACCGCATTAAACGTAAACCATGAGCAACAACGCCCTTGTTCCCAAGCAACCACCGCAGATTTCGCGCGCGACCGGTAGCCTAATAGCTAGAGGTTTAGATCAGGTATTGACGGAAACTGTGCCTGTAGCCGGCCCCAGTCCGAATGCTGAATTTTTGCGATGTCAGAAACTTGCTGAACAAGGTAACGTTGTTGCGCAAGCGGCGTTAGCTGGCATGTATGCAGACGGTAATGGCGTAGAGAAAAATGCAGTATTTGCACTTAAGTGGTATGAAAAAGCTGCCGAGCAAGGGCATGTGGAAGCTCAATTTTTACTAGGTTTAAAGTTTGACGATGGTGATGGTGTAGTTCAAAATAGTGAAACCGCTGTCAAGTGGTGGCGAAAAGCGGCAGAGCAAGGTTTTGCAAACGCTCAACTCTATTTAGCCATGGCGTACTTGACCGGTGCAGGAACAGAAAAAAATACAGTGGATGCATTGATATGGTTGCAAAAAGCTGCTGATCAAGGCAAACCAGAAGCACAATTCCTTTTAGGCATCTACTACCAAGGGGGCATAGTCGTAAGGCAAGATTCATTGGCTGCTGTTTATTGGTTCAAAAAAGCTGCAGTGCAGGGTCATACGCAAAGTAAAGAGAGACTTGATCAACTTTTGAAAGAATGTAAGTGACTTCTTTTTTGCACGCTCTTTTTTCAAAAGAAACGCCCGAACAGGTGGAGCTAGCATCTAGATCAAAAGTGGTCGAAGTGCTGCAAACGCAAGTGGCACAACGCGAGCTTGATTTGGCAACGTTGCACGGTGAACTGCAATCGTTTAAAGCCATGTACTACCAGCGCGTTGGCTGTTTGTACCGTGACCGCGACAACCTAGAAGCTGAAGTTGCGCAATTGCTAGCATCGCTAGAGCCTGCGGACGATGCACGGCTCGCCGCAGCGCAACACGCTGCGGAGCAAGCGCAAGCGACGCAAGACGAAGTCAATGAAGCTGCTGCCCAAACTGAGGCTGCGCCGTTTAAGCCGAGTGACGAACTGAAATCAGCTTATCGTTTAGCCGCAAAAATGATGCATCCTGATCGTGGGGTAAGCGATAACGACCGCGCATATCGAAACGAGATGATGGCAAAAGTCAACGTGGCGTATGAGTGTATGGATTTGAACGCCATCAGTCATTTAGTCAACGAGTTTCACGCCGAAGCTAATATTGGCGGCGGCATTGGGCGCGAACTTGTGATGCTCATCCGCCAAGAAGCCGCCCTTAAAAACCGTTTAAGTGCCATTGATGCTGAAATAAGCACACAGCAAAATGATGAATTGAGCAAACTGAAGATGCATTGTGAAACCAGTGTCGCAAGTGACAATCACCCTATAGAAACGCTGTGCGCCAGCTTGCAAACAGAAATCAACGCACTCAATGCCCGCGTACACGAATTGCGGCAAATCGCTACAGACAATGAAACTCAGCGACAAGACCAAGCGATGGCGGGGCAAACGCCCACGCCAAACGAGCACGACCTACAAAATGCCAGCGGCGTACACATACACCGCACGGATCGTGGCGATTTTGTACGCAGTAAATCTGAGCTAGTGATTGCCAATGTCCTGCACGCCCTAGGCCTTGATTACTTCTATGAACGCAAAATAGAAGGTCGCAATACGGGCGGAAAAATGCTGCCTGATTTTGTGTTTATCAGCACAAAAGATGAGCTGTTAGTTTGGGAGCACTTAGGCATGTTAGACAAGCCCGAATACCGCGAGCGTTGGGACATTAAACGCCGCTGGTACGAAGACAATGGTTTTATACAGGGTGTTAACTTTTTCGTCTCCCGCGACGAAAGTAACGGCAGCCTCGACAGCCAAGTCATTCGCAAAATTGCGCTGCTGGTAAAAGCAATGTTGTAAACGGTATCAGTGGTTTAGTCCTCCTGTCAAACAACAATGCAGTGAATGCCAAAGGATCAAGTAGCTAAATGGTGTTTGGCTTAGTCATTTAGAGCACGCACGGTCAAATCCTAATATTAGCTGACAGACCGCGAGAAAAGCTAGTATCGCGATTTGCATCTCGCATGGGTAGCGTCAAATACAGGTTGCAAGTGCGGCCTAACTCGCAAAAGACGGGTTGTTACTAGGCATATTAAGATTGCCTCGAAAGCGTGAGTTATGGCGGGTGGGTAAATTCAGCAATTGGTGAAAACGGATAGAAAATCCAAACCATGAGGACAGGCATGGCACGGGTTTGAGGCCTGTGAAGGTCCTTGATCCGTGCAAATTGGGCGATGACTGTCGCTTATATTGCGGGCTCGTTTGGCGCAAAACGTCTTCTCGTCTGGCGCACGCGCAGCCCTGCTCGGCAGCGTCCGTAGAACGCCGTTTTGCTCTTCAACCGGTGTGGACTCATCAGCTGACGCGTTGATCGAAATTGTAGTCCGGTGCGGCTTGCCCCACCAGATCCGAGTCTGGCTCGGCTTGGTCGTAAGCGTCCGATGAACCCATGTTGATCTCACTGGTGCGGTAAACATGGGTTCGCCGAACGCTTATGACCCATTACGAGGCGGATGGAGATGGTTAGCGCATGGTTTTTACTATTAAATTAGTAGCACTTAGCGCATTAAATACAACAGCTATCTGCTACTTTGGCTTAAAAATTCATGCAGTTCGATGGAAAGAAGTCACTTACACCGGCAAACCATCCACGCCCGCTTTCGCCAAAATATCAAACGCTCAATTGGCTGTACCACCTTGCACACGCGCATCCAAAAACTGCTGCGCTATTCTGCGGCAGGCAAGCTTTTCAGCCACCGCCACATTGACATATTGATTAATCGCCGCGCCATCGTTTGCCGCCGCTTGGCCCACCGCGTCGTACATGAAATGGGGAAGTCTCAAAGCTCAATTGTTGGCTTGCATGACTGTCTATGTTGGCATAGTTACTTAACGGCTCTGGGCGCCTCGGGTTTCATATCTACCGGAGTTGCGCCCAACCCTGTACTGCCCGAAGTATTGGAATAGCTTGCTTTTTTCAAGGTGCCCCTTTCGTCAATCTCAAAGCTCGCAGTACTGACACTGTAGTCACTGCCGCCTGCAAAGGCACCCACAATCGGAATAAAGGTGGCTGCCTTTGTTTGGTATTGCATACCTGTGTATGTAATGGTTTTAACGCCGGACTGGATCATGACCGAAGTTGGTCGACCGAGCTTTTGCAAAATTTCCGTTTCTGTTGTTTTACCTTCAACAAACTGCGTTGCGGCTGATTGCGAGACTTGTACGCCAGAGGAGGCACATCCATAAAGCTGCAACATGACTGCCGCGACAGCTACCGAGATCATTTTTTTCATCTTTTCGTCCTGTATACGTTACTAAATATGACCGATTCATTATGACATCAGCACTCTGCTTTTTGTTAACGGGCTGCTGTTCGGCGCATCATCGCGTCTTTAAGCCTGCCCACGTACTGCTCAAAAACTTCAAAGCCAGTCCTCCAGCCGCAACTCAGGTACTCTTGAAAAATGCTGAGGGAATGCGGGTCAAATCTTTCGTCATCACATCACCATCTTTTTGTATTCATGCCGCTGACGCGAGCGGTGAGCTGGTGTGTCAGTCAACAACTCGACTGTGTGATGCACCACCAGCGCTTTTGTAGGCGGCGCGGTAGCCGCCAGCACTCTCCACATAGGCTAGCAAATCCTTAAAAAACGGATTTGAGCTGAGCGTGGATGAATCGCCGACAAGCAGCAATTTGCGTCTTGCGCGGGTCATGCCGACGTTCATTCGGCGGATGTCTGAGAGGAAGCCGATTTCGCCCTGCTGGTTGCTGCGCGTTAGCGATATGGCGATGATGTCACGCTCTTGGCCTTGGAATGAATCGACTGTGCCTACGCTGAGCAGGCGCTGCTGCAACAGGCCGTTGAGCGCGTCGTTTTGCTCGATGGCGTCTTTCAGATAGTTGATTTGGGCGCGGTAGGGGGCGATGACGCCGATGGTGAGCGGCTTTTGATCGTGCTCGGCATGATTGCAAGGCTCTAAAAGCTGGGCGAGGCGCTTGAGCAGTAAATCTGCCTCTTCGGGGTTGGCCGTGGAGCGGCTCTCAGGTATGGTGATCTCATGGAAACCAAGGCCGGCCGTGTCGATGAATTCCACGGGCAGATCGGGCGCAAAGCTCTCGTCGTAAGCCTCAAGACAAGCGCGGCGCACGCTGATGTGCGCCTCCAATTGGCCGCCATAGAACTGCTCGGAGCTGAATGCCATGATTTGCTCGTGCATGCGGTATTGCACGGTGAGCATGCGGGCTGTGGCGCTCTGGCGCTTGATGCACTTTTCAAACAATGTCTCGCGCAGGCCGCCTGCAGCAGCCTTTTCGCTTTTTACAGTGGGCGGCAACTGGTGATGATCGCCCGCCAAAATCACGCGTTCAGCCTTCGCAATCGGAATCCAGCAGCCCGGCTCTAGGGCCTGGGCGGCTTCGTCGATAAATACGGTCTCAAAGCTAAGGTGGCGAATGTTGCGATTGCTCGCGCCTACCAGCGTGCTCGTGATGACCTGCACGGATTCAACAACGTCATTTGCTATAAAGCGCTCCAAATCGTCGGCCGCTTGAGAGAGGGTTCGCGCTTCTTCTTTGAGCAGCCGGCGCTGCTGCCGCCCTTCGAAGCCGAAATCGCGGGCATGTTTATCTCCAAGTTCGCTGGCCGTCGCGCGGTGCTGGGCGGCGGTTTGGCGCATCGCGCGCATCTTGGCGTAGCTTGGATGCGCCATGACGCGGGCATCGAGCGTGTGCTGAAGCAGCAAATCAGATACGCGGCTGGGGTTGCCCATGCGGATGACGTTAACGCCGCGCTCGGCCAGCTTTTCAGTGAGCAGATCCACGGCAGTGTTTGACGGGGCGCAGACCAACACGCGCCGCTCACGCCGCACGGTTTCCAAAATGGCCTGCACCAGCGTGGTGGTTTTGCCCGTGCCGGGCGGGCCGTGGATGATGGCGACGTCCTCGGCCGTGATCACGTGGCGCACGGCTTCGAGTTGCGAATCGTTCAGCGGGCTAGGGTAGAACAAATCGTCGGCTTTTTGCTCGCGGAAGCTGGCCTGCTTGGCGCCCAGCAACACGTCGCGCAGCTCGGCTAGACGGTTTCCCTGAGCGCCTATTACTGCGCTGAGGGCGTATTCCATTTCGCGGTAGCTCACTTCGTCGAAGGTGAGATCAATGCCGAGCTTGCCCGCGCTCAGCTTGTTGTTTTCTAGCTTGCCGCCACCGAACTTGCCGTCACTTTGCACCCAATCGGGCAGCTCTTCTTTGTTGGTAGCCAGCAGCAGCTTGTTGCGCTGCACACCAATAATCACGCCACTCAGCTCAGGCCGATCGTCAGCCGAGTGGCCCGGCGCATTGCTAAACAGGCAGGCATTCGCGCCCACTTGAAACAAGTGCAGGGCATGCTCGCCGGCAGGGCGCTCCAACTCCAGCACCACTTTGCCGCCAAAGCCAAGGTCTTCGCTGGTAATGCTGATGGGATACCAAGACAGGCCGCGCCTCTGGCGCTCTTTAATGCTTGCGCTGGCGTTTTTGAGCTTGAACTGGGCCGCATCTTCCTTTTGCTCAAGTTGCATGAGTGAGTGCACGTGGCGCAACTCTTTTTTAACTGCGGAAGAATCAATGGGGATAAGGTCGAAATCTGGCAAGGCAATAGAGATTGAATCTCTTCACGTTTTGAAATAATCCGCGACTTTAACGTAGGCACGAGTTGCTGGACTGATCTGGGGGCATGGAACACCGGCGGGCTCCTTTGTGCAACGCGGAATAATCAGAAATTGACAAATCTGCGCTTTTGCATAAAAATGCAAATATGCGTACCAGTATAGACTTTCCTGACCCTTTGTTTCGGACCCTGAAGGCCAGCGCGGCTATGCAGGGCATGAGCTTGCGTGATCATGTGTTGGCTTTGATTGAGCGGGGGATGCAGCAGAGTGCCATGCCAGTTAAACGTGTGCCCCGGCCTGTCTCAGACCCTCCGATGCTGGGGCCAGAGTACGAGCTGAGTGTTCATCCGGATCGCCTGCGGGGTGGCGGAGCGCAGCAATTGCTGGATGAACTGGATTTAGAGGCCTATTTGAATGTCGTGAAATATGGCAGCTCTTCGGGCGAGACTAGGCCGCTATGAACGAAGTGCGGGATGGCATTGCTGGGCTGCCAGCAACTTGGAGCCGCGTTCGCGGAGATTTGCCTGATGTGAACGTGTGGCTGGCATTGGCTCAGCGGGCGCATCCTCATCATGCGTTGGCAAAAGCGTATTGGCAAACAGCTTCTGCGCAATTCGCGCAAGAAGCTACTTTGCTTACGAACGATCAAGTCGAATCCAAAATTCACTTTTGCCGCACGACGATGCTCGGGCTCGTGCGCTTGCTAAGCCAAACCAGTAAGCAATATGGCAAAGAGGTGAGCTTGCAGAGCAGCTTCTCAATCTATGAGCGTTATGCGCTTTTGGTTGAAGTTGGGTTTATTGCGGAGACTGCCAGCACGGTTGATGCCATGATGAGCTCGATGCACAACGCTTGGCCACACTTGACGCATCGAATGTCTACCGATGTTTATCTTGCTGCTCTGGCAAAGGTCTATCGCCTGAGATTGGTCACGTTTGATCGAGATTTCAAGCGCTTTGAATTGCCAGATATTTTGCTTTTAGAGGATGCCGTGTGAGTGCTGCTTCAAGCTTTGCAAAGTCGCCGAGCATCTGGGTCAACATCGAGCGTTTTGAGGGCTCAAGCCCGCGCGAGGTGGGGGCTTGGATGCTGGTTTCTGTAGATGCTGTTGAAGGCACGGTTGGTGGCGGGCGCTTGGAGTTTGATGCGATTGCGCATGCGCGATCCTTGTTGACTTCGCAGGCTCGCTCATTGTTGTCTGCCACGCCGTTTGTTGCTGCAGAAGAAACGCGACGCTATGCGCTCGGGCCCTCGCTTGGGCAATGTTGCGGTGGCGTGGTGTGGCTCAAGTTCGTGGGCATTGCTTCTGGAGATACTACTAAAATGATAGCACTTTGCGCGGATTCTACGAGCGCTAATGGCCTAAATCGCTTAAATATTGCTTTGTTTGGCGGCGGGCATGTGGGCAAGGCGATTGTGAATGCGCTCGCTCGTTTGCCTTGCAGCGTGCATTGGATTGACAGCCGCGACGAGATTTTTCCTGATGCGATTCCAGCCAACGTGCAGACCGAGCATTCCGCGCCTGTGCAAGCCGCAGTGAGCGATCTCGCCGCGCAAAGCCATGTGCTGATCATGAGCTTCTCGCATGCGGAGGATTTGGATGTGGTGGCTGCTTGCTTGCTTCGGCAGCGAGAGAAAAATGATCTGCCTTTCATCGGCTTGATCGGCAGCAAGACGAAGTGGGCGACGTTTCGGCATCGGCTGCAAGAGCGGGGGTTTTCAGATGAAGAGTTGGCGCACGTCACTTGCCCGATCGGCCTGCCCGGCATTGCAGGCAAAGAGCCTGAGGTGATTGCGGCGAGCGTTGCGGCGCAGTTGTTGCAGTTTCGCAAAATCTAAAAAGCACTCCAGCGTAAACTTAACGCATGCCCTTTTCAAATCTCGGATTCGAGCCTTCTGTCGTAGCAGCATTCCATCGCACTTTGCAAGGCGAAGAATTCTCCAGTGCCACGCCCGTTCAGCTTGCTTCGATTCCGGCTGTTTTGCAAGGCCGCGATGTGCTCGCTTCCGCGCAAACGGGCTCTGGCAAGACAGCGGCCTACGCATTGCCTCTTTTGCAGCTTATCGTGGGTTTAGAAGCGGCGCAAGCAGGCAGGCCGCGCTGCCTTATCCTCGTGCCTACGCGTGAGCTGGCGGTGCAGGTCGACGAGATGGTGCGCAAATTCGCCAAATTTCTGCCTCGCAAAATCAAGCTGCTTGCAGCGTTTGGCGGCGTGGATATTGAGCCGCAAATGGCTGCATTGCGCGAGGGAATAGATATTCTGATCGCCACGCCGGGGCGCTTGCTTGATCTCGCAGATCAACGCGCTTTGAGCTTCAAATCGATTCGGTATTTCGTGCTCGATGAGGCAGATCGCTTGCTCGAATTGGGCTTCTATGATGAGTTGCAGCGCATCCTCACGCTCTTGCCAGAGAAGCGCCAGAATCTGTTTTTCTCTGCTACTTTCTCAAGCGAGATTGAAATACTGGCCGTGGCCTTGCTGCACGAGCCTGTGCGCATCGAAATTGCAGCTACTGAAAAAGAAAAGCCACAAATCGAAGAACGAGCGATTGCCGTGGATGCCGCGCGGCGCACGCAGCTATTCAAAAAGCTCTTCATTGAAAACGATTGGGAGCGTGCGCTCGTTTTCGTCGCTCGCCAATACGATGCAGAAAAAGTGGCGATGAAGCTGCGCTCGGCTGGATTGAAAGCTGAGCCGCTGCACGGCCAGCTCACGCAGGGGAAGCGCATTCAGGTGGTGCAAGACATCAAGGCGGGGCGGATTGATGTGGTGGTGGCCACCGATCTGGCCTCTAGGGGCTTGGATATCAAAGAACTGCCAGTCGTGGTGAATTTTGATTTACCGCGCTCAGCCACCGATTACACGCATCGCATCGGTCGCACAGGCCGCGCAGGCTTGGCTGGCTTGGCCGTGAATTTCGTGACCGTGGATATGCACGCGCATTGGCAGCTGATTTGCAAGCGCCAAGAGTTAGCCATTGAGATTGAAGAAATTGAAGGCTTTGAGCCCACTGATCAAGCATCGCCCGAGGGCGAGGCGCTCGTGCCCACGGGGCTTGATATCCATGGCGGCATCAAAGGCAAGCGGCCTAGCAAGAAAGACAAGCTTCGCGCGGCTGCGGCGCTGGCTGCCGTTTCTAATCCTAGTTAGCGGCTCCAAGCCTGAAGCCAAGAGCCAAAAACCAACTGCATCCTAGGCATAAAAAGCCGCAGCTTTTTTGCCAATTCGTTCCTGTATACAATCGCGTTGTGCCGCAGCGGAGCTACTTTTAGTTCGCGGCCAGTTCTGTTTACAGCGCCCGCGGTGGTGAACAGTAGGAGATCCCATGGAAGCATATTTGCTGGAATGGGCCAACCTGCTGTTGCGTTGGGTGCATGTCATCACCGCCATAGCTTGGATTGGCTCTTCGTTTTATTTCGTTTTTCTTGATAACAATCTTGAGAAACCCAAGTCGCCTGACTTGCTGGAAAAAGGCGTGGATGGCGCGATCTGGGCGGTGCATGGCGGCGGCTTTTACAACCCGCAGAAATACCTCGTTGCGCCGAAAAAAATCCATACCAAGTTGCATTGGTTTTACTGGGAGAGCTATTCCACTTGGCTCACCGGTTTTGCGCTGTTTACGGTGCTTTATCTCTACAACGCCAGCACCTATTTGATTGATAAATCGCTGATGGATTGGCAGCCGGGCGCAGCCATTAGCGTGGCGCTGGCTTTCCTCGTCGTCTTTTGGATGGTGTATGACTTGGTGTGCCAAGCCTTTGGCTTTCGGAAAAATGGTGAGCTGATCGTTGGCATTCTCATGATGGGTGTGGTGGCCTTCATGTGTTGGCTGGCTTGCCAATGGTTTGCGGGCAGGGCGGCTTATCTGCTCGTGGGCGCAGCGATTGCTACGGCCATGAGCGCCAATGTATTTTTCTGGATCATTCCGGGTCAGAAAAAAGTGGTGGCAGCGATGATGGAATCGAACAATGGCGGCGCGAAATACGATTCTGCTGCTTTAGCCATTCACGGCAAGCGCGGCAAGCAGCGCAGCGTTCACAACACGTATTTCACGCTGCCTGTGCTTTTTGCGATGCTGTCTAACCATTACAGCTTCATGTACACGCATGCGCACAACTGGCTGATTTTGTTTGCCATGATGGTCGGCGGCGCGCTGATTCGCCAATTCTTTGTGCAGCGCCATGGCTATCACTTAGGCAGAGCGAGCAACCCGTGGCCTTGGGCAGCGGTGGGCGTTTTTATTCTGGGCAGCGTGATCTTTGTGTTGCGGCCTAATACGGAAATTGCTACAAAATCAATAGCGCCTAGCGCAGTAGCTACGGGCGCTAATGCCTCAAAAGATATAAAAAATGCGCAGTTTGCAGAGCTCCAAGCGGTGCTCCAGGCGCGCTGCGTGCAATGCCATAACGCGCAAGTGCAAATGAAAAATGTGCGCCTTGATTCACCGGCAGCGATCAAAATGCATGCGCAGGCGATTTACCAACAAGTCGTGATCACCAAGCAAATGCCAATGAATAACTCGACGCAGATTACGGATGCTGAGAGGGCGTTGGTAGGAGAGTGGTTTAAGGCGGGCGCGAAGGTGGAGTGACTTTTCACACTTAACTCGTTTGACGCATAGATTTTCTCTGAGCTCGCCATCATCACGGCGCCCCCACCTCTGCTCGTGTCCCCCGCCGGCTTCGCCAGCTCCTCCTTTACCTCGCTGAGGTGGGTGCGCCGCGCTGATGGCTGCGAATAAAGGTCGAGTGGAAACTGTTGGAGCGCCACGTTGACCGCAAGATCGCGCTACCTGTGCGTTTTGCGTAGGTCAAGGAGGAGGCGGCGAACTTAGCTTGCCGGAGAAAAACAGCAGTCAACGCCGCCGGGGGACACGGAGCAAAGCGCGCAGGTAGTGCGATCTCCCAGATACACAGGCGCGATAAGGCAATGCCTCAAACAGTAACCACACGCCTCGGATTAAGCAGATTCTGCGGATCCAGCGCCAGCTTAATACTGCGCATCATCGAAAGCGCCACAGCCGATTTGTAATGCGGCAACTCATCGCGCTTTAAGCTGCCTATGCCATGCTCAGCGCTAATGCTGCCGCCATGTGAGAGCACGCTGTCGTACACAATTTTGTTGATCTGCGCTTCATGCTCTGCAAAGAAAAGCTTTGCATCTGCGCTTTCCGGGCCTTGCACGTTGTAGTGCAAATTACCATCGCCGAGATGCCCGAAATTCACCAAGCGTACGCCTGAAACTGCGGTTTGAAGCAGGGCATCAGTGACATCGCAAAACGCAGGAATCTTTGATACTGGCAGAGAAATATCGTGTTTGATATTTGGCCCTTCTTGCACTTGCGCCAGAGGAATGCTCTCGCGGATATGCCATAGCGCTTTAGCTTGGGCAATGTTTTCTGATATCACCGCATCTGTGATGATCTCGGATTCAAGCGCTTGCTCCATGAGGGCCTCCAGCATTGCGCGGGCGTGAGACTCGTTTTCTGCGTCCGAGAGCTCTAAAAGCGCAGAGTAGGGCGCAGAGCTGCTGCTGCCCGGCCACATCGGCATTTTTTGCTGAGGAAAGTGTTTGACAACCAACGACAAAGCAAACTGACCCATGACTTCAAAGCCCGTCAAGCTGCTTGAGAGTTTTCTCTGCGCCAGGCTCAAGAACTTTGTGGCGGCTTCAAGCGAAGGCAAAGCCGCCCAAGCTGTGAGGCTTGCGGCGGGCAGAGGCACTAATTTCATTGTTGCTGCTGTGATGATGCCCAGCGTGCCTTCACTGCCAATCATCAAATGGCGCAAGTCGTAGCCCGTGTTGTCTTTGCGCAGGCCAGAAAGGCCTTCCAGAATCTCGCCATGCGCTGTAACGACTTCTAACCCCAAGCAAAGATCGCGGGTATTGCCAAAGCGCAGCACCTGTGTGCCGCCCGCATTCGTGCCTAAATTGCCGCCGATCGTGCAACTACCTTCAGCTGCGAGCGAGAGCGGAAAAAGAAAATCTGCATCGCGCGCAGCCTGTTGCACATTCTGCAAAATGCAACCCGCTTCAACTGTGATCGTGAGGTTTGCCGCATCCAAAGCGCGCACGCGATTCATGCGCTGCAAACTGAGCACGACTTGTAGGCCCGAATCATCGGGCGTGGAGCCGAGCACTAAGCCGGTGTTGCCGCCCTGCGGCACGATGCTTAAGGCCAAGCCCTGCGCACGAGCGGCCGCGCAAGCTTTCACCACCGCAGCCACCTCAGCAGTGGTGCTAGGCCGCGCCACGCAGAGCGCCTGACCGCGCTCCCTGCCGCGCCAATCACTTTCATAGATTGCCAGTGCATCGGGCGTCTCGGCGGTCAGCACGTGCGCCGCGCCAATCAAGTCGCTCAGAGTTTGAAGGAATGCAAGTGGGGTGAGATTCATGACGATGACTATCAAAAAGTGAGCGCTCCACGCAGGTTCTGTATGGCCTAAATGCGAAAAATGTTTAAAAATAAACGCTATTGCAGCGGGCAGAGTAATGCAGTGAGTTCAACTAACGAAGCGATTTCAAGCGTCGGCTGTTTGTATGCATCAGGCCACAACTTGCCCTGCCGATTGAGCCATACCGCTTGCATGCCCGCATCAATCGCGCCCACCACATCTGCCGCTGCATCATCGCCCACATGCAACACTTCATGCGGCGCAACGCCTGCTAATCGCGCTGCTTCATGAAATATTCGTCCGTCAGGTTTGGCCACGCCAAAACACGTGGCGCTAACTGAGGCTTTGAAATAAGTGCTAAGGCCTACTGAATCGAGCTGCGCATTGCCATTCGACAGCGAAACAAGTGCATAGAGCTTTGCGAGCGTTTGAATCGCAGGCATCGCGTCGTCGTAGTAAACCACGCGGTTGCGCTCTGCAAAAAACACCTTGAACGCCTCATCAGCCAGAAGCGGATCATCGCCCGCGCGATACAGCGCCAACCGAATAGATTCTCTGCGGATCGCGCTCAGATCATGCGCAATCTCAGGCCTAGTTTTGAGGATCACATCATGCATGTGCTGCCTAATCTCTTGCAGCGCTGTTGGTGAGGCAAAGAGAGCTGCTGTCATCGGCGCATGCTCGCCGAGCCAATCAATGAGCGCTTTTTCTGCGCGCTCAATCACGGGCCAGATCGGCCACAGCGTGTCGTCTAAATCGAAGGATATTGCGCGGATTTTTGAAACTTGAAGCATAGCCCTGCGAGAATAACGCATGGCCTTCACAAAAGAACCCGCGTATGCCCACGGCAGCGCAAATCAATACCAATCGACCACCGCAATTCTGCTTTGCAACCTCGGCACGCCTGACGCGCCCACCGCAAAAGCGCTGCGCAGCTACCTGGGGGAATTTTTAAGTGACCATCGCGTCGTAGAAATCCCCAAGCCGATTTGGTGGCTCATTCTGCACGGCATCATCCTGCGTTTTCGCCCGGCGAAATCTGCGAAGAAATACGAAAGCATTTGGATCGCGCCCGATAAAGAAGGCCGGGGCGGCGGCTCGCCGCTCAAGGTGTGGAGCGATAAAAATGCGCTGTTGTTGCAAGGCAGCCTCGCGCAGCGCGGCCATCGGGTGCGTGTATTGCTGGGCATGCGCTACGGCAACCCCAGCATTTCAAGCCAATTGCAGGGATTGAAAGCCGAGGGCTTCAAACGTATCCTCATCTTGCCGCTCTACCCGCAATACAGCGGCCCCACCACAGCCAGCGTGTTTGATGCCGTGTACACATGGGCTGCGCAAACGCGCACCGTGCCCGAGCTGCGCTTTGTGAATCATTATCACGATCATCCTGCTTTCATTGAAGCCTTGGTGCAGCGTGTGCGAGGGCATTGGCTTGCCTTTGGCCGGGCAGACAAACTGGTGATGAGTTTCCACGGCGTGCCCGAGCGCACTTTGCAGTTGGGCGACATCTATCATTGCGAATGCCATAAAACGGCGCGCTTGCTGGCTGAGCGATTAGGCCTCACGAAAGATCAATACAAAGTCACTTTCCAATCGCGCTTTGGCAAAGCCAAATGGCTGGAGCCCTACACCGAACCCACGCTGATCGAGATGGCAAAAGGCGGCCTGAAAAGTGTGGAAGTGATGTGCCCCGGTTTTCCGGTCGATTGCTTGGAGACACTGGAAGAAATCTCGATGGAAGCCAAGGAGGCCTTCCTGCACGCTGGCGGCAAAGAATTTAGCTACATCCCATGTCTGAATGATTCACAGTCTTGGATTACCGCTCTTGCTGATGTAGCCGAGCAGCATTTGAGTGGTTGGGATACGAAAAGCGCGCCGAATGCGCAAGAGCTTGCGCTGCAAAAGCAAATTGCTGCAAGCATGGGCTCAAAGAGTTGAAGAATTGCCCTAAGAAAAAGTCCTGAGCGCAAACAAAAAAGCCCTGAGTCTTTTGCGAATCAGGGCTTTTAAACATTGGTGCCGGAGAGATGAATTGAACACCCGACCTTCTCATTACGAAGGTGGCTTCGCTCTTAAAAGCACTATTTTTCACTCGCAGCGTACTCGACGTTTTGAATAATTTATTCACGTTGGAGTTACGTTATGGATTCACGATTTAGTTCTCAAGTACATCATGCTGTTCAGGCTGTACCGTGTTGGTTGAAGCTTTCTTTTGAGTGGTCAGTTCGCTGGTCGCTTTACGGTACGCCAAGATTACCGTTGTTTTTTCGCAGCATTCCTCTTTTTGTGTTGTCGCCTTTAGTGAGCTGGTGTCTTCGCTGCGGGCGAAGGGGGTATGGGGGTCTCCCCCATGTCAACGCACAGATGAGTGCTGGCCGTTTCCGGCGCATAGAAGCGGTTGCGACTCATCCGGCGCGTGCTTTGTCTGCTACGCCCTCCGGGGGGTGCTGCCTTGTCACTGACGGTAGTCCCGCGCGTGATGAGGTCGCGTTGTACAAGACTTGCCCGCGCCATGATGACGTTGTGCCTTTGAGCGCCAACACGCCTGCTGAAACGTTGTGCGGGGCGCGTGCATGAAGCTAAAAGCTACTATTCCGTTTCAAAGTCCGGCCGCTAAACCCATGATCTTGGGGATCGCTGATCGGCTTTCACAAGAGCCTTTGCTGAGAATGCTTGGCCCTAAATTCAAAGTAATCGTTGATGTTGACTCTGAGCGCAAAAGAGTCACCTACTCATTCCGCGCTCCTGATCACTTCGATTCTGACGATAAATTGTCAGATTAACTTTGAAGTCTCTGAGTGGTTCGTGATAACATTTGTTCGAGTGTGTCGAAAGCAACTAACCCTTAGGCAAGGGACGACACTGAAATTGCTAGTCAACACATGATGATGTTGGCGAATGTACTCAAGCTCATGCTGTTGCGAATCCCCCTTTCTTTGGGTTCGCTATTTGTTTTTTCAACTTAAAGCGAACCCCAACATTTTGGAGTTCGTGTGTTTATTTCTAATCAAAACAGCGCAGGCGCGGCAGACTGGCTGAGCCAACGGCCAGCCTTGGCGGCCGCGTCGGAGCTGCCCCGTATAGTAACTACGGGGCGAAAGATCAACCAACACCGTTCGTTTAGAGTTGAAGGCATCGACCAAGACTCAGGCGACCAGATTTGCTCCTATCAGATGGGCTCTCAGCGCGTCTACAAGCAGTTTTTAAACTCGGTTGATGGTGCTCCTGCATCCTCGGCGTTTATTGATGCTGTGGCCTTCTCAGTGCGTCCTCCTGATGAACAATCGTACCTTTGGGTTCTCGAACAATTGAAGCAATTCATTCCTATCGAATCAATTGAACATCGTCGCGGACTTCATGGCTTTAAGTTTTCACTTCGTATTAATGGAAATCACGGAGCGATTGCATGGGGCGGTGACAATCAAAACGGCATTGTGTACGTGAGCCTTATGGGTCAAGCCTGTGCCATGGTGCGCGATTGGTTTGCGTTTCAATCGTGGCTAGAGACTCATCGCGCAGTTATCAAACGAGCTGATGCAGCGCATGACGATCATGAGGGTAAATTCATTAGCATTGATTGGGCAATTGCTCAGTATGACGCGGATGGTTTTAATGCGGGTGGTCGAAAGCCAAAGCACAGGTGTATTGGTGATTGGCTTGATGGAAACAAAGCTGCTGAAGGCTTGACTCTTTACATTGGCAGGCGAGGCTCAGGCAAGATGGCTCGCATTTATCAAAAGGGTAAACAACTTGGTGATGCATCGAGTTCTTGGACAAGGATCGAGGTTGAGTGGACTTCACAAGATCGCGTTATTCATTACGACATTCTCACCAACCCCGGCAAGTATCTCGCTGGAGCATATCCATGCACAGGTTTTCTTAATCAAGAGCAAGACGTAATTAAGACGATTAGAAAATCTGCACAGATCGTATTTGATCATGCAGTTGAAAACGCAAAGCAGCATGTCGGCAAGCTGGTCAACGTCATGCTTAAAGTTTTCAGCGGCGATTATGCGGAGGTCGTAACGCGTCTTATCCGTGACGGCGTGCCTGCTCGCATAGAACCCTACAGCTATCACATTCGAGACAATCCTTCGATGCTTGATCCTCAAATGAGAGAGGCCTTCGCATGAGCCTTTATAAACGAGAAGATTCACCCTATTGGTGGATGACATTACCAAAGATACCCGGCGAGAAAACATCGCCAAAGCGATCAACACGCACAGCCAATAAAAAACAAGCTCAGAAGATGTATGACAAACTTGTTGCACAGCGCTGGGAGATGGCGACAGGAATCAAAACATCCGACCACACATGGGACGAAGCAGTTGAGCGCTACATTCGCGAGAGCCAACACAAGCGCACACTTGCTAATGATCACAGCATTTTGAAGTGGTTTTATCCAAAACTAGCGGGGAAAGCTCTCAAAGACATCACAAAGCCTGTGATAGACGAGATTGCGCGTAAATGTGCTCAGGGTGTCCGGCCAAGTTCTGCTAATCGCAAGATGGCTCTTGTGCGTGTCATCCTTCGAAAGGCTTGCCACGATTGGGAGTGGTTGGAGCGAGTGCCTAAAGTTCCTATGCTTAAAGACGATTCAGAGCGTATCCGATCATTGTCACTTGAGGAGTTCAACGGCTTAAAAAAACAGCTCCCGCTTCATTTGCAAGACATGGTTATTTTTTCTGTCGCTACTGGGTTGCGCCAGGCCAACGTCAAAAATTGTGAGTGGCAATGGATAACACCTGATTGCAAATACTTGACAGTGCCCGCTGCTCAATTTAAGACTGGAAGGGTTCACACCATACCTCTTAGCGAACACGCAAAAGAGGTGTTATTCAGGCGAAAAGGTGAACACCCCACGCACGTGTTTACTTACGATGGAAAGCCAGTGGTACAGGTCAATACAAAAGCATGGCGCAATGCTTTGACGCGTGCTGGTATTGATGATTTTCGGTGGCACGATTTGCGCCACACATTTGCAACATGGCATCGTTTGAACGGCACGGTCACACACGAATTAAAAGCGCTGGGTGGCTGGAAGAGTTCGGAAATGGCGGAGCGATATGCACATGTTGCACCAGAACACTTGCTAAATGCAGCTACAAGGCTTGATAATATGATGTCGATTACGCTATGAGGACAGAAAAAAGCCCTGAGTCTTTTGCGAATCAGGGCTTTTAAACATTGGTGCCGGAAAGATGAATCGAACACCCGACCTTCTCATTACGAATGAGCTGCTCTACCGACTGAGCTACACCGGCATAACCGTAAATTATAGCTGACTACTTTGCCTCGGCGTGATAGCGAGTAGCGCGCTCGACCTCGTTTTTACTTCCCAAAATCACGCTGACCCTCTCATGCAGCTTCATTGGCTTGATATCCATGATGCGCTGAGCGCCATTGGTGGCTGCGCCGCCGGCTTGCTCAACCAGCCAGCTCATCGGGTTGGCTTCATACATCAGGCGCAGCTTGCCGGCTTTGCCGGGCTCGCGCTTATCCCAAGGGTATAAAAACACGCCGCCGCGCGTCAAAATGCGATGCACATCGGCCACCATCGCAGCGATCCAGCGCATGTTGAAATCTTTGCCGCGAGGGCCATCTTTTCCTTCTAGGCATTCATCGATGTAGCGGCGCACGGGCGGAGCCCAATGGCGCATATTGCTCATGTTGATGGCAAATTCTTGTGTGTCTTCGGGGATGCGCACGTTGTCTTCCGTCATCACGAAGCTGCCTTGCTCGCGATCCAGCGTAAACATGACCACGCCATCGCCCACCGTGAGCACCAGCGTGGTTTGCGGGCCGTAGATGCAGTAGCCTGCGGCGACTTGTCTTGAGCCGGCTTGGAGGAAATCTTGCTCTGTGACTGCATTTGATCCCTCGGGCTTTTTCAGCACGCTGAAGATCGTGCCGATGCTCACATTGATGTCAATATTCGATGAGCCATCGAGAGGATCAAACAGCAGCAAATATTCGCCTTGCGGATAACGGTTGGGCACGACGTAGATGCTGTCCATCTCCTCGCTGGCCATGGCTGCGAGATGGCCACCCCATTCATTGGCTTCGATCAAGACTTCGTTGGCAATGATGTCGAGCTTTTTTTGCATCTCGCCTTGGATGTTTTCTGTGTTGTTGTCCGCCGCGCCGAGCACGCCACCCAATGCGCCTTTGTTGACGGCATGGCTGATGCTCTTGCAGGCTCTGGCGACGATTTCTAGCAGCAGCCGCAGCTTTGGGGGAATATTGCCGGTTGGCGCTGCGTCGCTTTTGCTTTCGCGTTGCTTTTCTAGGAGATAGCGGGAGAGGGAGATGGGTTTATTGGACATATTCTTGCTTGGGTAGACTTTTAACTTCCGGTACGCGAAAGACGCGAAAGTTACACGAAAGACGCTAAAAAGAAAAACAAAAGATACAAAAAGATTTGGAAAAATAGATCAAAAAAGAGAATTCACTTTGGTATTCCTTTCGCGCTTTTCGCGTAACTTTCGCGTCTTTCGCGTACCGGAAGTTCAATCTCGCCTAACTAAGCTGCCAATGCCCGCGAGACGACTTCGCGCACGTCGTTGCTCAAGTCACTTTTCGCTGCCACGCGCTCAATCGCATGTTTGGCAGCATCTTGATACGGCTGTGCGAGCTTCTTCCAGCGATCTAAAGCGCGGGCTAGGCGGGCTGCTACTTGGGGGTTGATGGCATCGAGTGCGAGCACTTGATCGGCCCAATACACGTAGCCGGCTGCATCAGCTCGGTGGAAAGCGGCTGGGTTGGCGCTGCAATAGCTGAAGATGAGGCTGCGGGCGCGGTTGGGGTTCTTCAAATTGAAATCGGCATGCTGCATCAGAGCGCGCACCTGCGGCAAGATGTTGCCACTCCGATCTGGGCTGCCCGCTTGCAGGGCAAACCATTTGTCGATCACCAGCGCTTCCTGTTTAAACATTGCGTGGAATTTAGCCAGCGCGGGCTCTGCGTGTGGGCTGCCGCTAGCGACCAGCGCAGACAAAGCGCCGAAGCGGTCTGTCATGTTGCTGCTCTCTTTGAAGCGCTGATAGGCTTTGCCATGCCAAACTTCGCGCGCTTGATCTTGTGAGCCTAAGCAAAGCATGGAGAGCGCAAGATTGGCTAGAGAGCGGCGGCCAGAGCTAGTCGCATCTGGCGAATAAGCGCCGGTGTCTTTGTTGGCCTCCAACGCGGCTGCCCAATCGTCGTGTAGCGCAACAGCCAAAGCTTGGCGCATGCCTTCGCGCACAGCATGAATGGATTGCGGATCAACCACGTCGAGTTGCTCTGCGATGTACGTCTCAGCGGGCAGAGTCAGGACGAGCTCTTTGAAAGCTGCATCGAGCGATGCATCGCGAAGCACATGGCGCAGAGCGGCTACATAGCGTGATGAGGCAAACAGTTTTGCATCAAATAGGCCTTCGTCGCTCGTAGATACTGCGTGAAGCGCTACTGAATTAATAGCGTTTTGCTTCAACGCAGAGAGCGCAGCTTGCATCGCCAATCGCTGTGCAGCCTCCCAGCGGTTGAAAGAATCGCTGTCGTGCGCGAGCAGCGAAAGGAGTTGATCTTCGCTGTAGTCGAATTCTAAAATCACCGGCGCTGAGAAGCCGCGAAAGAGCGAGGGCACGGGCTCAGCTGTGATGCCAATAAACTGCAAAACCTCCTGCGCCTGCGTGAGCACGATGGTGCGCGCGCTTTGCACGGCTTGCTCCTCGTGCGCGAGCTGGAGTGGCATGTCGTGGCCTGTGGCTGGGTTCACCAAACCGAGCGCCAGCGGGAGCACGAAGGGCTCTTTGCCGGGTTGGCCGGGTGTGGCGGGGCAGCTTTGCGAGAGGCTGAGCGTGTAGGTCTGCTTCGCCGCGTCATACACGCCATGCGCTTTCACGCGCGGCGTGCCAGCTTGGCTATACCAGCGAAGAAATTGCGGCAGCAGCGTTTGCAGCGCAGAGCCAGGGTTGGCGGCTGCAATGGCGTTGGCAAAATCATCGCAAGTTACAGCCTGGCCATCGTGCCGCTTGAAATACTCGGCCATGCCTTTGGCAAACCCCGTGCGGCCCACCAAGCTTTGCATCATGCGCACGACTTCTGCGCCTTTTTCGTAAATCGTGACGGTGTAGAAATTGTTGATCTCTGCGTATTGATCGGGGCGCACAGGATGCGCCATCGGGCCCGCATCTTCGGGAAACTGGGCTTGGCGCAATACGCGTACATCTTCAATGCGCTTCACAGCTCTGGCCGAGGGGTTGGGGCAAAGGTCTTGAGAAAATTCTTGATCGCGGAAAACAGTGAGGCCTTCCTTCAAAGATAGCTGAAACCAATCGCGGCAAGTGATGCGGTTGCCTGTCCAATTGTGAAAATACTCGTGGCCGACGACGCTTTCAATGTTCGCGTAATCCACATCCGTGGCAGTCGCTGGGTTGGCCAACACATACTTTGTGTTGAAAATATTGAGGCCTTTGTTTTCCATCGCGCCCATGTTGAAATCGCTCGTGGCGACGATCATGAAGCGCTCTAAATCGAGCGGCAAATTGAAGCGAGCTTCATCCCATGCGACGGAGGCCATGAGCGAATTCATGGCGTGCTCGGTTTTGTCGAGATCGCCTGCTCTGACGAAGACTTGCAGCAAATGATCTGTGCCGGAGCGAGACGTGATGCGCTGCTCTCTGGCGACGAGTTTGCCAGCGACTAATGCGAAAAGATAGCAAGGCTTCTTGTGCGGATCGATCCATTTGGCGAAATGTTTGCCCTCTGGTAGATCGCCGCTTTCTACTAAATTGCCATTGGAGAGCAAGACGGGGTAGAGCGCTTTATCTGCTCGCAGCGTGACGCTGTAAGAAGACATCACATCGGGGCGATCTAGGAAATACGTGATGCGCCGAAAGCCTTCGGCTTCGCATTGCGTGAAAAATGTGTCTTGGCTTACATAAAGGCCGGAGAGCGATGTGTTCTTACTTGGATTGCAAGTCGTGAAAATCTCTAAATCGCACTCTGCAGGTAGACCATCGAGCACCAGCGTTTCGCCATCCATTTTGAAGGAGCAGCCCGCGCCATTCACGAGCACGCGAGCGAGATTGAGCTCTACGCCGTCTAAGCGAAGCGGCGCGTCTTGCGCGGCATCTGGATTGCGGCGAATATGCATTTTGCTGAGCACACGCGTTTTCGCGGGATCGAGATCAAACGTGAGATCCACGGTGTCGATCCAAAAGGGTGGCGGCGCGTAGTCTTCGCGGCGAATCACGGTGGGGGTGGCTGAGCCTTCTTTAAACATACTTTTTCTCTTTAACTTCTTCAACTTTTTAGGGCAGCGATGTGCAGACTTTGCAAAAAGTCCTGCGCCATCAATTCTTCGTAATCCTTTGCGCTCGCAATCACATGATCGCCAGCCAATTCTTGTGCGGAATGCGTGCTGCAAATTGCCACAGCCCGCATGCCGGCGCACCGCGCCGCTTCAATGCCCAGCGGCGCATCTTCAAAGACAATTGCGTGCTTAGCCAGCGTAGATACTGCGCGAGCCGCTTCCAAAAAGATAGCAGGCTCGGGCTTGCCCGGCAGCCCCATATCGCCGCGAATAATTGCCTGCGGGTTCTGCTGCATCTTCAAATGAGACAACGCAAACTCCACATTATGGATATCGCCCGCTGTGCCCACGGCAATCTTCAAACCCAGCGCCCGAGCTTGCGCTTCAAACGCTTTAAATCCACGCACCTCCGTAAAAATCGGCGCAAACAGCTCCCGGTAAATCTGCTCTTTCTCCTCCACCAGCGGCAGGGCCTCAGCAGGCGTCATCGCGCGGCCAAACAACTCCCCCATGCATTCCGTGCCCGTGCGCCCGGTGGTGCGCCGCATGAGCTCCGCCAAATCCATCTTCACGCCATGCCGATGCGCAAACACCTCCCACGAACGCGCGTGAGAAGGCATCGAATCAATCATGGTGCCATCCATGTCGAAGATCAGGGCTTGGGTGAGGTGAGGTTTTTGCACGCTTTGATTCTAAAGGGCGCACTTGTTTAATTTGCTTGAAATATGTATTTATAAACAGTAAAATCCTATCGTCAACTTCAATGCACCCATGAAAATCTTGCCTGCTCAATTTGATGGTCAGTCTATTCGCCGTTTGTACGACGAGGAGACGGAAACTTGGTGGTTTTCCGTGATTGATGTGGTGCAGGTGTTGACGGAGAGCGAAAACGCGCGCGATTACTGGTTCAAAATGAAAATTCGCGTCAAGTCAGAAGACGGGGCTGAACTGTCGACAAATTGTCGACAGTTGAAATTGCCCGCTGCGGACGGCAAATCGCGCCTTACCGATTGCGCCACGGCAGAAAACTTGCTGCGCATCGTTCAATCCATCCCCAGCCCCAAAGCCGAGCCCATCAAACTCTGGCTCGCCAAAGTGGGCTACGAGCGCATGCAAGAAATGGCCGATCCTGCGCTCTCGCTCAACCGTGCCCGGCAAACTTGGCAGCAGCATGGCCGCAGCGAGAAATGGATAGCGCAGCGCATGACGGGGCAGGAAACGCGCAACAAGCTCACAGACTATTGGCGCAATCACGATATCAAAGAAGGCAGTGAATTTGCCATTTTGACCAACATCATCCATCAGGAATGGTCGGGGGTCAGCGTGAAAGAGCATAAAGGCATGAAAGGCCTAAAAAGCCAAAATTTGCGGGATCACATGAGCGAAGCGGAGTTGATTTTTACGGCGTTGGCGGAGCTCTCCACTCGACAAATCGCCGAAAGTGACGACGCCACTGGCATGGTTGAGAACAAGCAGGCCGCCATCGAGGGCGGCGGCATGGCTCGGCATGCTCGCAAACAATTGGAAAAGCGCACCGGGAAAAGTGTTGTGTCTGGCGATAGTTTCTTGGCCGGCAGCGCAGAGAGCCCGAAGAAACTGACGCGAAAGTAAGCCGTGCTCTGCGCGCTCAGCAGATAGAAAAATAAGCATTCAAAAAGCCACGAAACCGGGCTCTGCCGCCGCGTTGCGGCAGCGTTGTGAGGCGATAGTTAGGAAATCTCTGCAAGAAGCGTGCGCTAGCGATGCGGCCTTCTAGGCGGGCTAGGCTGAGGCCTGCGCATTGGTGGATGCCGTAGCCGAAGGCGAGGTGTTTGTTGGGGGTTCGGGCGAGGTTGAGTTCGTCCGGCTGATCGAAGACGGCTCTATCGCGGTTGGCTGCGCCGATGCACAGGGTGAGCAGCGTACCTGCCTTGAAATGCTGGCCGGCTAGCTCAAAATCTTTTATGGCGCGGCGGTTGCTCAGTTGGTTGCTGGATTCGAAGCGGAGGAATTCGTCTGTTGCTGTGTCCCATGCGTCAGTCAGATGAGAATTTGAAGCAATATGAGCAGTTTGCCGGCTTATTACCTGCGTGGAGTGCTCATTAATTAATAGTGCTTGTTGCAGTGCTGTTGGATGCTCTTGCAGGGCGATGAGGGCGTTGCCGATCAGATTGGTGGTGGTCTCGTGGCCAGCGTTCAAGATGAAGATGCAGTTTTGCAGGAGCTCGGTTTCCGTGAGCTGCGGCTCGGCTTGAATGAGGCGGGTGAGCACATCGTGCTCAGGATCGCCCGGATTTTTTCTGCGCTCTTGAACTAAGCTTTTCAAATAGGTTTTGAATTCACGCACGCTGCTGTGGCCGATGGCTTCTTGCTCTTTAGACAAACGCGGCTCAAGCGCGCCGAGGATGGCCAAGCTCCAGCCGCGCAGCGGGGCGCGATCCGCGTGCGGGATGCCGAGCAGATTGCCGATGATCTCTACCGGAATGGCGGCAGCAAAATCTTCGATCAAATCGCCTCCGCCTTTGTTTTCGATGCCATCCAGCAAGCGATCAACGAGTTCAATCAATCCGGCTTCCATCTCTGCTATAGCGCGGCGCGACAAAGCGCCCATGATGATTTTTCTCACCCGCGTGTGCAGCGGCGGATCATTGAAGACGAGGCTCGTGGTGTGGTGCTCGTGCAATGGCGAGCCTTGCCCATACTTTGGCGTGAACTCGGCTTGCTTGTCAGAGCTAAAAGTTTGCGCGTCTTTGTACACGCTCACCAGATCAGCATGCCGCGTTAAAAACAAGCTGCCATCGGGCATAAGACGAATCGGCTCATGCTCGCGCAGCCAGTCATACACGGGATACGGATTGGCGTAGAAATCAGCGGGCAGATCGCGAAGATCAAGGCTTTGAGCCATTTCGGCGGCTCGCTGCGCAGATACTTCGGGCGTGATGATCAATGGAGGCATTTTTAAGTAAAAAATGGTCTGTAGCCGGCATGGAATCTGCGCAAAGCGCTATCTTATTAGGAGTCAGTCAGCCTTGACTCTGCCTGATGTCATCACGGGTTTCCAACGTGCAATTTCGCTAGAAATCAATTGGCCATAAGCCTCGGGCGTGGTGGGCGTGGCAATCGCGCCTTCGCTGCTGAGGCGCGTTTTCATGGCTTCTGAATTGAGCGATGCGTTGATCTGGGAGTTGAGCTTCATCACCACATCGCGTGGCGTTCCTGCGGGCGCAACGACGCCGTACCATTGATCGGCCTCAAAGCCTTTGATGCCCAGCGTCTCGTTCACGGTGGGTAGATCCGGCAGGGCATCCATGCGCTTTCCCGAGGAGACGGCCAGTGCCCGCAGTGCGCCCGACTTGATGTGGGCGAGCAAAGCGGGCGCGCCGGTGAACATGAATTGAATTTGCCCGGCCAGCAGATCGTTCACCGCAGGCGCTGTGCCGCGATAGGGGATATGAACAATTGACGTGCCGGTTTGCATCTTGAAATACTCAGTGGCGAGATTGGCGGCGCTGCCATTGCCGCCTGAGCCGTAATTCAATTTTCCAGGATTGGCCTTGAGATAGGTAACGAGATCTTTCAAATTCTTCACCGGCACGCTCGGATGCACCACGAGCACATTGGGCACGCGAGCGACCCAAGCTACAGGAGCGAAGTCTTTGATCGGGTCATACGGCAGCTTCGGATACAGCGAAGGGTTGACAGCGAGTGTGCCGATATGGCCCATCATCAGCGTGTAGCCATCGGGCGCGGCCTTGGCAGCGCGCTCCGCGCCGATGCTGCCACCCGCGCCGGCCACGTTTTCAATCACCACGCTTTGATTCCAAGCTTTCGTGAGCTCTATGCCGATGGCGCGCGCCAATATATCCGTCGTGCCGCCCGGTGTGAAGGGCACGATCATGCGAATGGGTTTGCTGGGATAGGCCACTGCAGCAGGCGTTTGCGCTGCGGTATTTAAGGAAAAAAGGCCGATAGCGACCGCCAATACTGCGTGAAGCGCTATGAATTTAATAGTTTGATGCATGATGACTTTAAGCAGCTGTGACGAACAAGGGCGTTGCCAAACGGCTGATGAGATCGAGCATGGCGCGCTGCGTGAGTGTGCTGGGGCGCTGAGCACTTGTGGCAATCGATAGTCGGGAAAGCAAGCCGTCGATCTGCGTGATCTCAAAGCGCTCTGCTGCTTGCATATTCGCCACCGCGCTTTGCGGCAGCACTGCGCAGCCCGCGCCATCGGCCACCAGTTCGAGAATAGAAGACACGCCATCAATCTCCAAAGCAATCGTGGGGCGCAGGCCGAGATCGCCCAGGCGCGTCTCCACCAAATTGCGAATCGCGTTGGGTTTCGTGGGGATCACTAATTGGAGATCTGCAATTTCAGCAAGAGAGATTTTTACGTGCTTTTCTTTTCTCGCTGCGTTGGCACTGCGTGGCGGTTTTGCCGTCTTTGAAATCGGTTTGACGAGATACAGCGCCTCTTCTAAAAGCGGCGCAAGCTCGATCTCCGGCGTTGGCATGGCGTTGTACAGCAGGGCGATATCAAGCCGACCATTGGCCAAAGCCTCCTGCATCGCGACTGACAAGCCTTCTTGAATCGCAATGGTGGCCTGCGGCAATTGCTTCCTGAATTCGCGCACCAGCGGCACAGCCAACATTCGCGCCACGCTGGTGGGCATGCCCACAGCCACGCGGCCCGACAAGCCGCCACGCACTTTGCCCAAATCTTCTTTTGCCCGCTCCACCTGATGCAAAATCCCCCTCCCGCGCTCCAGCATCAGCTTGCCGGCCTCGGTCGGCACAGCGCCTCGCCCGTTGCGCGTGAGCAAATTCTGACGCAGCTCCACCTCAAGCAAACGCACTTGGCGCGAAAGCGCAGGCTGGGCAATGCGCAGCTGCTGGGCGGCGCGCGTGAAGCTGCCCAGCTCAGCCACGCGCACGAAGTATTCAAGTTGGCGTAAATCCATACTCTCAAGAATGCCTGTGAATAACCATTTTTGGCATGGGGGAACTACTGATATTGAGATTTTGGATAACTGCTAGCCTCTGATCATCTTCGTACAAAGCCGCAAAACTGAAAAAATGCGAAGACAAAAACAAATCACTTTATTCACTCTTTTTGACCCTTGGAGACAAACCATGAACGCTTCAACCCAGATGAACAAACGCCAGCTTCTGAAAGCCGGCGCAGCAGCCACAGCGCTCGCCGCAACCGGCCAATCGCTCGCCCAAGTCGGGCCCTTGCGCTTTCATCAAATGCTGCCCGCGCAGGCCGTGATTCCCTCTAAAGCAATTGCGCCGTGGATCGCTAAAGTTGAAAAAGAATCCGGCGGCCGCTTGAAGATTCAGCAGTTCAATGCGATGGCTTTGGGCGGCACGCCGCCTCAGCTTTTTGATCAAGCTAGAGATGGCGTGGCCGACATCACATGGACCGTGCTCGGCTACACGGCTGGCCGCTTCAACCGCTGCGAAGTGTTTGAGTTGCCTTTTATGACTTCAGGCGCAGAGAGCGGCTCGCGCGCTTTCCAAGAATACGTTGAGAAAAACGCGATGGAAGAATTTAAAGATGTGAAGCTGATTTGCGTTCACACGCACGGTGCAGGCCTGTTTCACACCAAAGAGCCGGTGACGAATATGGAGGATCTGCGCGGCATGAAAATTCGCGGCGGCTCGCGCGTGATCTCCAATATGCTCACCAAATTAGGCGCTACGCCAGTGGGCATGCCTGTGCCTGCAGTCACAGATGCACTCTCCAAAGGCACGATCCAAGGCACGACGATTCCTTGGGAAGTCACGCCTGCGCTCAAAGTCACCGAGCTCGTGAAAAACCACACCACCTTCGCTGGCAAGCAAGGGCTTTACACGCAAACTTTCGCTGTCTCGATGAACAAAGCGGCGTATGAGAAGCTGCCGGCCGATTTGAAGAAGGTGATCGACGACAACTCAGGTATGGCCGCAGCCACCATGTTTGGCAAAGCGATGGATGAAGGCGATGCGATTGGCTTGGGCATCGCACGCGCAGCCGGAAACCGCATCATTGCGCTTGATATCGCCGAGACGCAACGCTGGAAGCGCACTGCTGGCACGGTAGAGACGGATTGGATCAAAGAGATGCAGGGCAAAGGCATTGATGGCGCGAAGCTGATTGCTGAGGCGCGCAGCTTGATTGCGAAATACGCTTAAACGATGAGCATCACACTCAAAGGCATTTCCTCTATGGCCACGCGGGCTCTTTTGAAAGAGCTCTGCGCGGTCTATGAAAAAGCGCATGGCGTTTCGGTTCACATCGAAGCTACTGGTGGCGTGGATGCGGCAAAAAGAGTGGCCGCCGGAGAGGCTTTTGATGTGGTGATTTTGGGCAGTGATGCGATTGACAAGTTAATCGCCAGTGGTCATTTAGTGCAAGGCAGCCGATTCGATTTGGTGAAATCAGAGATTGCAGTCGCTACGAAAAAAGGAGCGCCTCGCGCAATGATTGCGACGGCTAATGCGCTAAAAGCTTCATTAATCGCTGCAAAAAGTATCAGCTATTCCACCGGCCCCAGCGGTGTCTATCTTGCAAGCCTGTTTGAAAAATTGGGCATCGCCGAGCAGCTCAAAACCAAAACAGTAGTGCCCCCGCCGGGCATCCCCGTGGGCAACTTGGTAGCACGAGGTGAAGTAGAAATCGGCTTCCAGCAACTCTCCGAATTGATCAACATCGAAGGCATCGAAGTGTTAGGCACGCTACCTTTCGAGATCGCCCACATCACGACATTCAGCGCGGGCATTCCCACAAATGCAAGCCCCACTTCTGCGCAAGCCGTGCGCCAATTCTTGAGCTTTGCAAACTCCGCGCAAGCCACCCCGATCAAACAATCCCAAGGCATGACTCCCGCGAATTAATTGGGTTCTGACCCCAATTAAATTTAATCGGGGTCAGAACCCAATTAATTTTGAACACTTAAAAACTATGAGTCTTATCATCGACTGCCACGGCCACTACACCACTGCTCCGAAAGCGCTGGAGACTTGGCGCAACGCGCAAATAGCTGGCATCAAAGATCCGGCGCAAATGCCTCGCGCAAGCGATCTCAAAATTTCTGACGACGACATCGCGGAGACGATTGTCAATAACCAACTCAAGCTCATGAAAGAGCGCGGCAGTGATCTCACGCTGTTTTCTCCGCGCGCCAGCTTCATGGCGCATCACATCGGGGATTTCCAAATTTCCAGCACATGGGCGGCCATTTGCAATGAGCTCTGCTTTCGCGTGAGCGAGCTGTTTCCTGATCATTTCGTGCCCGTGGCGATGCTGCCGCAATCGCCGGGTGTTGATCCTAAGTCGTGCATTCCTGAATTAGAAAAATGCGTCAAAGAATATGGCGCTGTCGGTATCAATTTGAATCCCGATCCGAGCGGCGGTCACTGGACATCGCCTCCGCTGACCGATAAGCAGTGGTATCCGATTTACGAAAAAATGGTGGAGTACGATCTGCCCGCCATGATTCACGTAAGCACGAGCTGCAATGCTTGCTTTCACACCACCGGCGCGCATTATTTGAATGCCGACACCACCGCCTTTATGCAATTGCTCGAAGGCGATTTGTTCAAAGATTTCCCGACTTTGAAATTCTTGATTCCCCACGGCGGTGGCGCAGTGCCTTATCACTGGGGGCGCTTTCGCGGTTTGGCTGACATGATGAAAAAGCCCAAGCTTGATGCGCATTTACTCGGCAACATTTTCTTTGACACCTGCGTCTATCACCAGCCCGGCATTGATTTGCTCAACACCGTGATTCCTGTAAAAAATGTGCTTTTTGCCAGCGAAATGATCGGTGCAGTGCGCGGGATTGATGAGACGACCGGCCACTACTTTGACGACACCAAACGCTACATCGACAACTCAAAAATTTTGACGGCGCAAGACAAGGCAGCGATCTTTGAAGGCAACACGCGGCGCGTGTTTTCTCGGTTGAATACGCGACTCAAAAAACAAGGAAAGTAATCATGTTTGAATTAGGCGTTGTTTACCGCAACATCACCCGCGCAGATCGCGCTGCCACTGACGCGCTCGCAGCGCTTGGCTCAGCCACCGTGCATGAAGCCATGGGCAGAGTCGGCCTCATGAAGCCCTATATGCGCCCCATCTATAGCGGCGCACAAGTCAGCGGTACAGCAGTGACCGTGCTCTTGCATCCCGGCGACAACTGGATGATGCATGTTGCTGCTGAGCAAATTCACCCCGGCGATATCGTCGTGGCCGCCATCACGGCCGATTGCACCGATGGCTATTTCGGCGATTTGCTCGCCACGAGCTTCCAAGCGCGCGGGGCACGCGGCCTCATCATCGATGCGGGCGTGCGCGATGTGAAAACACTCAAGGAAATGAATTTCCCTGTGTGGAGCAAAGCCATCAGCAGCAAAGGCACGATCAAGGCCACGATTGGCTCGGTCAACATCCCGGTCGTTTGCGCCGGCATGAGCGTGCAGCCGGGCGATGCGGTGGTGGCGGATGATGATGGCGTCGTCGTTGTGCCCAAAGCCCTCGTGCAGAAAACTCTGGAAGCTGCTCAAGCACGCGAAGCCAATGAAGGCGAGAAGCGCAACAAACTCGCGAGTGGCATTCTGGGCCTCGACATGTACAACATGCGCCCCGCTTTGGAAAAAGCGGGTTTGAGGTATGTCGACTGAGAGACGATGAATCAGGGAATGCCTAGGTAGAGAAGCCGCGTCTTGAGAGTAACAATCGAAGACGTCATGCCCTAGGAGACTCTCTTGACATCAGCTCAAAAATACAAACAGCCATCCATGCTTCGCGCGCTTGCCATCATCGCTGCCAGCCTCTCCATTGCGGCTTGCACCAGTCTGCCCACACCCGGCAGCAGCACAAGCACGAGTGTGGCGGAAGGCAGTGTGCAAATCATCCGCACCACCTTTGGCATCCCCCACATTACCGCGCCCAATATGGAAATGCTGGGCTACGGCACGGCTTATGCGCATGCGCAAGACAATGTGTGCATGAGCCTCGATGTGATCGCCACCGTTCGCGGCCAGCGCACCGCCTATTTCGGCGCAACAGCTACGGGCGTGCTCGGCGTGCGCACGCTGCCCAATGCCGTGATTGATGCCTTCGTGCAAGCGCATATGAATGACGCCAAGCTCTCCGCTGCATGGGAGAAAAGCAGCGCTAACAACCGCGATATGGCGCGCGGCTATGTGGCTGGATTCAACCGCTATTTGGCCGATCATGCTGGCAAGCTGCCCGCGCAATGCAATGGCAAGCCTTGGGTGCAGCCCATGACGCTGATGGATCTATATCGCTCTGCCGAATCCATTCAAGTGCAGGCGGGCGCCGGCGCATTGGCCGATGCAATTGCCGCTGCTACGCCGCCCGTGCGTGCTTCGTCTGCTCTGCCTGCAAGCGAATCGCTTATGCAAATCTACGCCCAAGGCGCAGCAGCGCAGATGCGCGAAGCAGGCCTGCTCGATTCGCCGCTCGGCTCCAACGCATGGGCTTTCGGCAAGCAAACCTCGGCCAATGGGCGCGGCGTGTTGTTTACCAATCCGCATTACCCGTGGGTCGGCCCCAGCCGTTTTTATCAAATGCATTTGACGATTCCCGGCCAGCTCGATGTGATGGGCGTAGCGCTGGGTTGGACGGCAGCTGTGCAACTGGGCTTTAACAAAGACATGGCCTGGACGCACACCGTCTCCACCGGCAAACGCTTTACTTTGCATGAACTCGCACTCGCTCCCGGCAAGCCAACGACCTATTTGATCGATGGCAAAGAGGAATCGATGGTGGATAAGAAAGTCAGCGTCGGTGGCCGTGAGCAAACCGTGTGGATGAGCCGCTTCGGCCCTGTGCTCGTGATGCCGCGCGCTGGTCTGAACTGGACAGCCGAGCGCGCCTACGCGATTCAAGATGCCAATGCAGGCAGCCTGCGCTCCACCGATATGTATATCGAAATCGCCAAAGCAAAAAGCGTGGGCGATTTGCGCCGCTCACTGCTGGCTTTGGGCGCGCCGTTTGTGAACACACTCGCAGTAGATCGCGCGGGCGATGCGATGTATGCTGATATTAGCGGCGTGCCAGATTTAGACGCTGCCGATTTAGAGCGCTGCGCCCCGAGCCGCCCCGCTGCCGCTCTGTTGGGCGCGGCAGGCCTCGTCGTGCTCAATGGTTCGAAATCGGATTGCAATTGGAAGCGCGACAGCGCCTCGCCTGCGCCGGGCTTGATTGCGCCATCGCGTATGCCTGTGCTGATTCGGCAAGATTGGCTGCACAACAGCAACGACAGTTTCTTCTACACCCAGCCCGCGCACACTTGGGGGCAAGTGCCCATGATGGTGGGCGACGACATCATGCGCCGCCCGCGCACGCGCTCTGGCTTGATCGAAATCCCGCAGATGCTGGCCAAAGGCAAAGTCACGCCAGCGGCAATCCATTCACAGTTTTTTGAAAACCGCCACCTGATGGCGCGCATGACGCTGCCTGATTTGCTGGCTGCTTGCTCTGCAGCGCCCAACCAAGAAGCGAAAGACGGCTGCGCTGTGCTCAAAGGTTTCCATGATGCGGGCATGATCAATGATGTGCAAGCTAAAGGCGCAGTCTTGTTCCGCGAATTCTGGCGCACGGCATCGCAGATTCCTAATGTGTATCGCCAGCCGTTTGACAAAGCTCAGCCCGTGGCCACGCCTGCGGGCCTGCGCATGAGCGATGCCGCGACGGCTGCGCGTGTGTGGGAAGCGCTTGGTGGTGCAGTCAAGAAAATGCGAGACAGTGGGTTTGCTTTGGATGCAGGTTTGGGGCAAGTGCAGCAAGCGGTGTTCTCCAAGGAAAACATTCCTTTGCATGGCGGTGATGAGATTGAAGGCGTGCTGAATAATTTGGGTGACCGCACGCGCCCCGGCATCACGAAAGAGGGCATTCGCATCGATTTCGGCACGAGCTACGTGACAACCGTGACGTTCGATGAGCGCGGCCCAATAGCGCAAGGCCTGCTCACCTACGGCCAAAGCACACACGATGGCTCACCGCATCAAACCGATCAACTGCGCATGTATGCCAATAAACAGTGGCCCGCCATGCCTTTCCACCCTGAGGATATTGAACGCCAGCGCATTGCTGCTCCGCTGATTTTGCGCAAGCCCTGATGTGCTGCTGCCCGTTTGCGGGCAACAGCGAAGTGGGGCAGGCGTGTTTATATTGAAAGACAAACATGAGTCTCCCCACAGCTGTGGATTTTGTGAAAACGCCGGGTTGGCTCGATTGGTATGCTGGCCCTGCTAAACCGCGTTTTCAATTGCCGCTTGGCGCAGTCGATGCGCATTGCCATGTGTTTGGCCCGGGTGCTCAATTCCCTTTCGCGCCTGAGCGCAAATACACGCCTTGTGATGCATCGAAGGCGCAGCTCTTTGCGCTGCGTGATCACCTTGGTTTTTCCCGCAACGTGATCGTACAAGCCACTTGTCATGGCGCAGACAATTCTGCGATGGCGGATGCTTGCCGAGCAGCCGGCGGCAAAGCGCGCGGCGTGGCGACTGTGAAGCGAAGCGTGAGGGATCAAGAGTTGCAAAGTCTGCACGAAGCTGGCGTTCGCGGCGTGCGCTTCAATTTCGTCAAACGCCTCGTGGATTTCACGCCAAAAGACGAGCTCCTAGAAATCGCGCATCGCATCAAAGCACTGGGTTGGCATGTGGTGATTTATTTTGAAGCGGTGGATTTGCCCGAACTCTGGAATTTTTTTACTGCGCTGCCGACGACTGTTGTAGTCGATCACATGGGCAGGCCTGATGTGAGTAAACCGATTGACGGCGCTGAATTCGCGCTCTTCATGAAGTTCATGCACCAGCACAGCAATGTGTGGAGCAAGGTGAGCTGCCCCGAGCGCCTCAGCATCCAAGGCCCCAAGGCTTTGAACGGGGAGCAAAATGCCTATCAAGACGTGATCCCCTTTGCCCGCCAAGTGGTGGAGGCCTTCCCAGACCGCGTGCTCTGGGGCACCGATTGGCCGCATCCGAATCTGAAAGACCATATGCCCGATGACGGCCTCTTGGTCGATTTCATCCCGCACATCGCCTCTACAGCCGAGCTGCAAAAGAAGCTGCTCGTGAGCAACCCGATGCGCTTGTATTGGCCGGAGGAAACTCAATCATGGCTTTGATCATTTGTCATACAATACGTGATACAAACTTCAATGGGAGTGCATCATGATTTCACTACGCTTGCCGCCCGAAACTGAGTCTTTGCTATCTGTAATAGCTTTGCGCGAGCAAGTCTCCCGCAGCGAGTGGATTCGCCGTTTGATTGATCGGCAATTGGAAACACTGAACACACCAGATCCTCACGCGCACTACGTCAAACTCACGGCAGATTTATCTGTAATGTCAAAAGCAGTCAAACGAGTCGGTGCTGCGCAGCACAGTGCCGCATTGCGCGGCAATCCACAGCTGGATCGCCGAGGTAGCAAAGCAGCATGAATGCAGTGATTGTGGACACAGGCCCCTTGGTGGCTTACTTTGATCCTGCCGATCCTGATCATCAACGCGTGCATGCATGGTTTGCTAAAAGCAGTAAACGGTATGTGCTTCACAGTACGGAGGCGGTGTTAACCGAGGCCAGCCACATGCTGGCATTTGATGTGCAGCGCCAGATCGCGTGTCTTGAATGGTCTGCACAAGTGATGCAATTGACGCATTTGCCAGCGCATGAGATGGTTCGCGTGACCGCATGGATGCGGCAGTATTCCCAAGTGCCGATGGATTTTGCAGATGCGAGTGTGCTTTGGTTGCATACGCAACTGGCCGGCTCTTCAATTTTGACTTTAGATCAGCGCGGCTTTGGTGTGTTTCGTGTGTTGGCAGATACCAAAGGGCATGGCCGCGCCAAATTCGCCAGTGTCGCTAACTTGTAATTCCACTATGTCACTTAATAAACCCTATCTCGATATTCCCGGCACCACGATCTTTGATGCAGATCAAGCCCGCAAAGGCTATTGGATGAATCAGTTTTGCATGTCGCTCATGAAGGCCGAGAATCGCTCGGCTTTCAAAGCCGATGAGCGCGCCTACATGAATCGTTACGCCATGACGGAAGAGCAGAAGCTGGCCACGCTCGCGCGCGATTTCAATCGAATGATCGCGCTGGGAGGTAATATTTATTTCATGGCCAAGCTCGGCTTCACCGATGAACGCAATTTCCAGCAAATGGCGGGCTCGATGACAGGGATGCAGGAAGATGAATACAAAGCCATGATGGTTGGCGGCGGCAGGAGTGCCGAGGGCAATCGCAGATTAGGCGAGGGCGGCGATGCGCAGCCTGAGCGTCAGCCGCAAGGCAGTGGCAAAGGCAACTATTGGGGAAAAGCATAAATGGCAAAAATCACTGCATCGGTCTACACCTCGCATGTGCCCGCGATTGGAGCAGCGATGGATTTGAAGAAAACCGGCGAGGCTTATTGGCAGCCGCTTTTCAAGGGCTATGAGTATTCCAAAGTGTGGATGAAAGCGAACAAGCCCGATGTGATCTTCTTGGTCTATAACGATCACGCTACAGCTTTCAGCTTGGAGATGATCCCGACGTTTGCGATTGGTACGGGTGCGCATTACCCCATCGCAGATGAAGGCTGGGGCCCGCGCCCTGTGCCCTCTGTTCATGGGCATCCTGAATTAGCATCGCATATCGCACATAGCGTGATTCAGGATGATTTTGATTTAACAATCGTCAATGAAATGCCGGTGGATCATGGCTTGTCAGTACCGCTCTCGCTCATGTTTGGCGAGAAAGATCCTGCCAAAGACGCATGGCCTTGCAAGGTGATTCCGTTTGCTGTGAACGTGGTGCATTACCCGATACCTTCTGGCGAGCGATGTTTCAAGATTGGGCAGGCTATTCGCAAAGCAGTTGAGAGCTTTGATGAAGATTTGAATGTGCAAATCTGGGGCACAGGCGGCATGAGCCATCAGCTGCAAGGCGCACGCGCGGGCTTGATTAATAAAGAATTTGATAACGCGTTTTTAGATGAATTGATTGCCAACCCGGCCGCACTCGCCAAGAAATCGCATATCGACTACGTGCGCGATGCGGGTAGCGAAGGTATCGAGCTCGTGATGTGGTTGATCGCACGTGGTGCGATGGCAGATGTGAATGGCGGCAAAACCCCGCAACTCAAACACCGCTTCTACCATGTGCCTGCGAGCAATACAGCAGTAGGCCACTTAATACTAGAAAACTAAACTTCCGTGCCTTCCGTGTAATTTCCGTGTCTTCCGTGTTCTTTTTCTTGGCCGACAAAAAGAACACGGAAGACACGAAGGATTCACGGAAGGCACGGAAAAATTCATTAAAGGATTGATATGACGATCAACGTTGCTCTCGCTGGCGCTGGTGCTTTTGGTATCAAGCATTTAGATGCTTTGAAACTCATCGATGATGTGAAAGTCATCTCCGTGATTGGTCGTGATTTGGCCAAGACGCAAGAAGTGGCCGATAAATATGGCATTGCGCATGTGACAGACGATCTCGCGCAGACCTTGAAAATCAAAGAAGTGGATGCCGTGATCTTGTGTACGCCCACGCAAATGCACGCTTCGCAAACACTCGCTTGCCTCAACGCAGGCAAACATGTGCAGGTTGAAATTCCGTTGTGCGATGTGTATTCAGAAGGCCAAGCCGTCGTCGCTGCTGCCAAAGCTGCTGGAAAAGTGGCAATGTGTGGCCACACGCGCCGCTTCAATCCTTCGCATCAGTATGTTAATCAAAAAATCAAGAGTGGGCAATTCAATATCAGCCAAATGGATGTGCAAACCTATTTCTTCCGCCGCACCAACATGAATGCGCTGGGGCAAGCACGTAGCTGGACGGATCATTTGCTATGGCATCATGCGGCGCACACGGTGGATCTCTTTCAGTATCAAACGGGCAGCAAGGTCGTCAAAGCCAACGCCATTCAAGGCCCGATCCATCCCAATCTCGGCATCGCGATGGACATGAGCATCCAGCTCCAAGCCGCCAATGGCGCGATCTGCACGCTGAGCCTCAGCTTCAACAACGACGGGCCCCTGGGCACCTTCTTCCGCTACATCGGTGACAGCGCCACCTACATCGCCCGCTACGATGATTTATTCAACGGCAAAGAAGAAAAAATCGATGTGAGCCAAGTCGCAGTCAGCATGAATGGCATCGAACTGCAAGACAGAGAATTCATCTCCGCCATCCGAGAAGGCCGCGAGCCGAATGGCTCAGTTGCGCAAGTGTTGCCTTGCTACGAAGTGCTGCACAAGCTGGAGCAGCAACTGAAATGAAATTGCCCATGCAGATCAAACGAATAGCGACAGGCAACAAAGCTCTTGAAGAGCAATTTGTCGCGAACGCGGCGAGCGAGAAGATGGCGAGTGTGTTGACGCTGGCGCATCTACAGGCTGAGGCGAAGCTGGGCAAGCGGAGAAACTTTGAGCGCTTTCTCGGCGCTGTGGCTGATGCGCCGGATGAGTTTGAAAATCGAAAGTAAACAAAAATGAAACGCCAAATTGGAATCTTCTCTGTGCAGCCTATCGGCCTTGGCTGCATGAACTTGGATCATGCTTATGGGCCATCCGTGAGCGCAGAGCAGGGCGAGCGCGTGTTGCTGGGTGCGCTGGATGCGGGCTATGATTTTTTGGATACGGCTACGTTGTATGGCGGCGGAAAGAATGAGACGCGGATTGGCGAGGTTTTAAAGAAACATCGCCACCGCTACACATTGGCCAGCAAATGCGCGATGGCGATTATTCCCGTGGATGGCAAGCTCACGCGCGTGATTGATGGGCGGCCTTCAGTTTTAAAGCAACAAGTCGAAGACAGCTTGCGCCGCTTGCAAACCGATGTGATCGATTTGTATTACCTGCACCGTTGGGATAAAAAAGTACCGATTGAGGACAGCGTGGGCGTACTCTCCGACATGGTGCGCAAAGGGCATATTCGCGCGATTGGCCTCTCAGAAGTGGGCGCGGCCACGCTGCGCAAAGCGCATGCTGTGCATCCAATTGCGGCTGTGCAAAGCGAATACAGCTTGTGGACGCGCGATCCAGAAATCGCTGTGCTGCAAACTTGCAAGAATCTGGGTGTCGGCTTTGTGGCTTTCAGCTCCGTGGCACGTAAATTCTTCGGCGGTTTGACGGATGTGAACGCACTGGATGCGAAAGACATTCGCCGCACGATGAGCCGCTTCTCTGACGACAACATGCAAAAAAATCTTGCGCTTTTGCCACCCATGCAAAAGATGGCCGATGAGCTTGGCGTGACTATTGCTCAGCTCGCGCTCGCTTGGGTGCTTGCGCAAGGCGATCACATCGTCTCCATTCCAGGCACGACAAATCCACAGCACATGAAAGATAACTTTGCTGCGCAAAACATTGCTTTAAGCGCGATGCAAATCGAGCAGCTCAATCAAATGATCAATCGCCACAATGTGAGCGGCGCTAGATATGACGCGCAATCGCAATCGGAAGTCGATACGGAGTGCTATTGAGCTTGCCAAAGGCTTGCAATAGAGGCATGGATTAAGCTCGAGGCATCATGCAGTTTGTGACCTCACACCCCGGCAGCTCACCTCTCGTGCTTGATTCACCGCACAGCGGCACTTATTACCCGCCTGATTTTGGCTTTGCCTGTGATCTGGCTGAGCTGCGCCGCGCGGAAGATACGCATGTGGAAAAGCTCTACAGCTTTGCGGGAAGTCTAGGATGCGCGTGGATAGAGGCGCATTTTCCGCGCAGCTATTTGGATGCGAACCGCAATCTCACGGAAGTCGATCCCGATATGTTGGATGCGCCTTGGCCGCATGAGGTGGAGATGCGCGATGCGGCCGTGCTTTCCAAGCGTCGCTTAGGAAAAGGCTTGATTTGGCGGGCGACCGATGATGGAGAGCCGCTGTATGCGCGGCGCTTGAGTGTGCAAGAAGTGGAGCAGCGTATGGAGCTGTGTTGGAAGCCGTATCACGCTGCGGTGAAAGCTGCGATTGATGCGGCGCATGCGCGGCATGGCTACAGCATTCATATCAATTGCCACAGCATGCCCGAGGTGGCAGGCAGCCACGCGACAGAGTTTCCGGGAGAAAAGCATCCCGATTTCGTGCTTGGCAACCGGGATCACAGCACATCAAGCGAGGCTACTTTGCTATTGATTCGAGAGCACTTAACGCATTGTGGATATAGCGTTTCACTCAATCATCCCTATAAAGGCGTGGAGCTAGTGCGCCGCTATGGCGAGCCTACCAAGCATCGCCATAGCGTACAAATCGAGATCAATCGCGCGCTGTATATGAACGAGAAGACGCTTGAGATCACCGATGGCTTTGCGCCGCTGCGTGAGAATCTCAAGCAACTCATTCTCGCGCTGCAAGGCTTTGATCCGAGGTAAGCAGATGGATCACATGGATACGATCGTGGTGGGCGCTGGTGTGGTCGGCCTAGCAGTTGCTCGCGCTATCGCGCTCACGGGGCGCGAAGTGATGGTGATTGAAAAGGAAAGCGCCATCGGGCAGGGCGCGAGCTCGCGCAACAGCGAAGTGGTGCATGGCGGGCTGTATTACGCCACGGATTCGCTCAAAGCCAAGCTCTGTGTGCGCGGCAAAGAGATGCTTTACGCGTATTGCACAGAGCGTGGTTTGCCGATAGAGCGATGTGGCAAATTGATTGTGGCCACAGACGCTTCGCAATTGCCCAAACTCTTCCAGATCGAAGCGCAGGCTGCGGCCAACGGTGTGCCAGTGCAGCGCTTGTCGCGTGAAGAGGCCAGAGCGCTTGAGCCGCAGCTTGAATGCATCGCAGCTTTGCATTCGCCC